>JAFMHE010000019.1:22131-22537 GCA_017854675.1 Paracoccaceae bacterium
AGTACGCGTATGTCGGTTTTCGTGAATTCAGGGTGCGCCTCTACGGCCTCAAATACGGCGGACGCCATGGCGAACACGCCCGGATCGCCAGAAGATACAACCACCACTCGGGCACCATTTTCGGCCAATTCAAGCGCATGCAAAGCGCGCTCTAGCTCAACGCGGTTATCTGTTGCGTGCAGCGTCAGCCCCTCACGTGGTGCGACGCGGGCAACGTAAGGGATATAGCCGATGATATCGGTTGCTTGGGCCAGAATGCCGGTGACTTCCGGTGTGACCATCGCTTCGTTTCCCGGCCCTAGACCGGCGATGGCGACCCAACCGGTCATTCGGCGGCCTCGGGTCTGCGGCCTTGACCATGCACCAGCACGATGGCGAAGTACGGGCAATCGTCCTCGTCCACATC
>JAFMHE010000019.1:22547-26669 GCA_017854675.1 Paracoccaceae bacterium
CTTGACCATGCACCAGCACGATGGCGAAGTACGGGCAATCGTCCTCGTCCACATCCGCCAATTTCGCAAAGCGTTGTCCCGGCATTGACCCTTTCTCGACCAGCCACGCATCATCCAGCTTGCCGGCCTGTTCCAGCGCGCGTTTGACGGTCGGCAAATTGCGCCCCGTTTTCATTATCACCAGCGCGTCAGCGGCTTTCATGTGGTGGACCAGTTCCGCTTCGGGCAGCGTCCCCATCAGCACCGTCATCACATCGTCACCCCATGTAAAAGGCATGTCGAGCGCATTCCAGCAGCCCACCATACCTGGGATCGCGGGCAGCACCTCGACCTCGGCACGGCCCTGAAGCCGCGTGTGCAGGTGCATGAAAGAGCCATAGAAGAACGGGTCGCCCTCGCACAACACAACGACTTCTTCGGTCTTTGCCAACGCGTCCAGCTTGTCGGCCCATTCCGCATAGAAATCGACCATCAATGTGCGGTATTCTTCGCTGTCGAACCGCAATTCCGTCGTGACGGGATATTCCATCGGGTATTCGATCACATCGTCACGCAGCATGTCTTTGACGATGGTACGCGCTTGGCCCGCGCGGCCTTTCTTGCGGAAAAATGCGAGGTGTTTGGCACCGCGAATGACACGGTCCGACTTGACGCTCATCAGGTCCGGGTCGCCGGGGCCTAGCCCTGCGCAGATGACTTTTCCCATGTTATTCTACCCTGCTGGCAAGTGCATTGACGGCGGCGACTGTGATGGCAGAGCCGCCCAAGCGCCCTTTTACGATCATCGAGGGAACAGGCAAATCCTGCATCAACGCCTCTTTGCTTTCGGCGGCACCGATGAACCCGACAGGACACCCGATGATCGCGGCCGGGCGCGGACAGTCAGGGTCTTCGAGCATGTTCAGAAGGTGGAAAAGCGCCGTGGGCGCGTTGCCGATTGCAACCAAAGCGCCTGCCAGATGTGGACGCCACAGCTCCAACGCCGCCGCAGAACGCGTGTTGCCCATTTCCTTGGCCATGTCCGGCACGCGTGGATCGCGCAGGGTGCAGATCACTTCATTCTCGCGCGGCAGGCGTTTGCGCGTGATCCCTTCGCTGACCATATAGGCATCGCACAGGATCGGCGCACCGTTTTCCAAGGCAGCACGCGCAGCGATGGCCATTCCGTCAGAAAACTGTGCGAATTCCTCAAGCCCGACCATTCCGGCAGCGTGGATCATGCGCACGGTCACGATCTCTTCTTCGGGCGTGAACCGGCTCAATGCCGCTTCCGCGCGAATTGTGGCGAACGACTGGCGGTAAATTTCCGCACCGTCGGTGATGTAGGTATGGGGCATCAGATCGCCTTTTGAATATCTTGGAAGGTGAGGTTTTTTGTGGTCGGCGTGTCGCTTGCACGACCGCCTTTGATCAGATCGAAACCGGTTGGCGTGGCCGTGACGGTCAGTTCAGCAGCACCGGGGTGCGCGCAACCCTTTGCGCAACCAGAGACATGCAGCATCTGGGATCGGCCCAATCGGGGTGCCAAAGCCCGCGCGACGGGCCGCGTTTCAGCAAAACCTTGCGCGCAACCCGGCGCGCCGGTGCAGGCAATGACGCGCAACAGCGGGTCTTCGGGATCGGTGATCAGCCCTTCGATTTCGGGCAGTTCCCGCGCGCCTTCTACCAACAACATCCGCCACGGGGTCATCCGCAGGCCACCCTGTTTGGCAAGCGCGGACAATGTCGCAACGGTGAACTGGCCAAACGCCAACCCGACCATCGCACCAAAGGGCGTATAGCCGGGCGCGGGCGCGTAGTGTTGGGACTGACGCGGCACAAAGAAGCCCGTGGGGCGGGCGGTCGTACCCGCAATCAGCGCGGCCATACGGTTATGCGTGCCACGCGTTGCCATGAACCATCCAGCAAGGGCCATCGCCTCGGGAATGATCGTGTCAACGGTCACGGGCTTTGCCACGTCCAGACCGTCCGCCGCCAATATCAAAGAACCGCCCGCGTCGCGTTCCAACCGGATGTCGGCAGAGGCGGTATGCAGCACAGGTACAGTTCCGGTGTCGACGGCGAACCCGAACTTCTTGGGAATGTCCGGCGCGTTTTCGTGTGTAAGGGCAGCCGTCAGTTTGGCGCTCAGATGCTCGGTCTCATCACCTGTCTGCCAAAACGGGGTGACAAGGATATTGCGGCGCGCTTCGGCCTTGGCGGTTTCATCCAGCAACGCCATGTGCCCCAACCCCTCCATCAGGGGGCCATAACTGTGCTCTGACACACCGCGCAGTTGGATGTTGGCCCGGCTGGACAGGTCGATCATGCCGTTGCCATGAGCCGCCGAAAGCGTGGCGATGCCGTCGGCTTGCGCCCTTTGCAAACGTCCACCAAAAGGGCGGATGCGCACGACAAGCCCATCGCCCGATGGCATGGGCCGCAAAGCACCGGGGCAGTATCCTTTGATCTCGGGCAGGCTCATTCAGCGGCGTCCATTTGCGCGTTGATCGAATTGCGGCGCGTGGTCCACAGACCCGCATCGCGCAGGGCGGCAAACCGGTCGCGCATTGCTTGCAAGGCAGCGGGGTTTTCGGCCTCCATAAACGCCACCAGATCATCGCGGCCAAGGGTGGCATCATAGTAAAGATCAAACAGATGCGCGGGCACATCACGGGTCAAATGCGCAAAAGCGGCCAGATTGTCGAGGGTTGCGGCGATTTCGGCGGCCCCGCGAAAGGCGTGACGCATCATCCCGCTGGCCCAGTCCGGGTTGGCCGCACGGGCGCGCACGACACGGGCGATTTCCTCGGCCATGGTGCGGGCGCGGGGCGTGCCGATCTTGGTGGTGTCAACGTGGTACATGCTGGGTTTGGACGCGCCAAGGTGCGCCATCGCGGCGGCAAACCCGCCCTCGTGGCTGGCGTAGTCCGATGCCAGCAGAACGTCGCTTTCGGTCAGGTCTTGGATGTGCGCAAAGGTGTCGGTGGTCTGTAGGCGCTGCTCAAGGGCGGCACGGTTCTGATGCGCTTCGCCTTTGGCGTCGATGCTCCATTCCGACGCTTTCAGCCATGCCTCGCCCGCAGCGGCACGTCCTTCGTCGGAATAATCCAGCATCGCGGCTTCCATGTTCATCCCGTAAAGGCCGGGTTTGGGACCAAAAACGCGGGGTGTTCTGGTTTTGTAAGGGTTCATGTCTGCCGCCTCTTCGCGGTCGGCAAGAGCAAGCGCGCCCGCTTCAAACATCTGGGAAAGGCCGGGAAATACGTCCCGGAAAAGGCCAGATATGCGGAGCGTGACGTCGATGCGCGGGCGGTTGATGAACGCTAAAGGTAATATTTCAAAGCCCGAGATCCGGTCGGAGCCTTCATCCCATTTGGGCGCGAGCCCCGCGAGATGCATCGCCATCGCGACCTCTTCGCCCGCCGTGCGCATGGTCGCCGACCCCCAAAGGTCCACAACAAGGCCCTTGGGATAGTCGCCTTCTTCTTGGAGGTGTCGGCGGATCAGTTCCTCGGCGAGCTTCACACCTTGGGCGTGGGCCGCACGTGTCGGCACGCTGCGCGGGTCGACGGCATACAGATTGCGCCCTGTAGGCAGCACGTCAGAACGGCCCCGGTACGGCGATCCGGACGGGCCGGGCGTGACGAATTTGCCGTTCAACGCGCGCAACAGACCGTCGACCTCGCCTGCCCCCTGGCCATAAATGTGCAGGCCATCGCCGTATTGGGATTCTTTGATGTCGCACACAAAGCGGTCGATCGCGGTGATCGCTTCGGCCATGCAAGTGTCGTCGTTTATGCCAAGATCGTCTTCGACGCCTGCGGCCCGCGCCTCTGACCGGATCGTGTCGATCAGACGGTCGCGACGGGCGGGATCAAGACCATCCGCGGTGGAATATTCATCAAGCAGGCGTTCGAGTTGCAACAGACCGTCCGGGGTTGCGCTGTCTTTCATCGGGGGTGGCAAGTGGCCAAGCGTGACCGCGCCAATGCGGCGTTTGGCTTGGGCCGCCTCACCGGGATCGTTCACGATAAAAGGATAAATGACCGGCAGATCGGCAGTGAGCGCTTCGGGCCAGCAGTCGTCAGACAGCGCAACAGATTTGCCCGGAAGCCATTCAAGCGTGCCATGTGCGCCGAT
>JAFMHE010000229.1 GCA_017854675.1 Paracoccaceae bacterium
GGCGCTTTGGTCGTGCGCAGATATGGCAAGATTTTCTCGAATGATCCGAACTTTGCCTTGGCGTCGTCATCCGACAGCGTCGCAGGAATGATCACATCGTCACCGACGTTCCAGTTGGCAGGTGTTGCCACGCCGTTGCCGGTAGACATCTGCAAGCCATCCAGCGCGCGCAGGACTTCGGCAAAGTTGCGGCCAACAGTCATCGGATAGGTCATCGACAGCTTTAGCTGCTTGTCCGGGCCGATGATGAAAACAGACCGGACCGTGGCACTGTCCGCGGGGGTGCGACCATCAGGCATGTACGCTTCGGCGGGCAACATGTCGAACGCTTTGGACACTTCCAAACCGGTATCCGCGATGATCGGAAAACCTGCCTTGGTGCCGGCGACTTTCTCGATATCGCCTTTCCATTTTTTGTGATCCTCGACCCCGTCAACGCTGACGCCAATCACTTTGGTGCCGCGTTTGGCCCATTCGTCAGCCAACTGCGCAACAGCGCCGAATTCAGTGGTGCAAACGGGTGTAAAATCTTTGGGGTGCGAAAACAGGATCGCCCAGCTGTCCCCCACAAAATCGTGCAGCGACATGCTGCCTTGGTCGGTTTCAACCGTCAAATCGGGAATTGTGTCGTTGATGCGCAGACCCATGATGTCCTCCGGGATAATGTATGTCGGTCTTGTCAATGTAGTCACTATAAACCATTCTACCACCCCCCTTGCGAAGGCGCGCAGGCGGTGACAGAGTGGCGCAGATTTGGGATGGGACATGCCCGCCCCGCAACAGAATAAGGAGTTTTCTCATGTTGGAGAAAAAAGATTTCTACATCAATGGCCAGTGGGTTGCCCCCGCAAAAGCCAATGATTTCCCCGTCATCGACCCATCTACAGAAGAGGAATGCGCTGTCATTTCTCTGGGAGGTCAAGCCGATACAGACGCCGCCGTTGCCGCCGCCCGTGCCGCGTTCGACGGGTGGTCCCAGACCCCCAAGGCCGAGCGTATGGCCCTGATCCAGAAGCTGGCAAAGATTTACGACGCACGGCAAGAAGAAATGGCGCAAGCCATGTCGATGGAAATGGGCGCCCCGATCGAGCTGAGCCGCGCACAGCAAGTCGGTGCAGGCAGCTGGCACATCGGCGGTTTCCTCAAGGCGTTCGAGAATTTCTCTTTTGAGCGGGACTTTACCAGCACTGAAAAGACACTGCTGGAGCCGATTGGCGTTTGCGCGCTGATCACGCCGTGGAACTGGCCAATGAACCAGATCATCCTTAAGGCGATCCCGGCGATTGCCACAGGCTGTACCGTCATCCTGAAACCGTCCGAGATTGCACCGCTCTCCGGTCATCTGTTTGCTGAGTTCATGGATGAGGCAGGCTTTCCTGCTGGTGTGTTCAACATGCTCAACGGCGACGGTCCCGGTGTCGGCTCGCAATTGTCATCACATCCCGATGTCGACATGGTCAGCTTTACCGGATCAACCCGCGCGGGCATCGCCATTTCCAAGGCTGCGGCAGACACGCTCAAGCGCGTATCGCTTGAATTGGGTGGCAAAGGCGCGAACATCATCTTTGAAGACGCGCATCCAAAGGCTGCCAAACAAGGCGCAATCCGCTGCTTCCGCAACTCAGGTCAGTCGTGCAATGCACCGACCCGCATGCTGGTCCACAAGTCGCGCTATGACGAGGCCGTTGAAATGGCAGCAGACGTCGCGATCAACACGCATGTTGGTCCCGCGTCCGAAGAGGGCAAGCACATCGGTCCCGTTGTTTCCGAAGTTCAGTTCAACAAAATTCAGGCTCTCATCGAAAAGGGCATGTCAGAAGCACGCCTTGTTGCCGGTGGTCTGGGCCGTCCGGATGGTTTGAACCGCGGCTACTATGTCAAGCCAACCGTTTTTGCGGACGTCACCAACGACATGACAATCGCCCAAGAAGAGATTTTTGGCCCCGTGCTGTCGATCATCCCCTTCGAGACCGAAGAGGAAGCCATCGCGATTGCCAATGACACACCCTACGGTTTGACCAACTACGTCCAGACCGATGACGACGACAAACGCCGCCGCGTCGCGCGCCGTCTGCGCTCTGGTATGGTTGAAACCAACGGTGTCGGCTTTGCCCAAGGGTCGCCTTTTGGCGGATACAAGCAGTCCGGCAATGGCCGCGAGGGCGGTGTGTTCGGCCTTGAGGAGTTCTTGGAAGTTAAAGCGGTTTCCGGTTGGGCCGCTGAATAAGCGCCCCATCAAGACAACAAACCGAAAGGGCTGCCATTTGGCGGCCCTTTTTCGTTGAGTGACCGCTTAACGCACGATCAACTTAACGCACAACCAATCGCGTGTGGTGCTGGATTTTCGGGGCAATGTCATGCAGATGATCCCGGCGCAGCGCAATGCAGCCTTCGGTCGGATACCCCGGTCTGCGCCATTGATGGATAAAGATGGCTGAGCCGCGCCCCGGCACCGCATAGGGCCAGTTCCAGTCCGTCAGGATAACCAGATCATACAGAGGATCGGCGCGCCGCAACGCCTCGTGACTGGGCGCGTAAGGTGCGCGCACCATCGTGTTATAATCTTCGTCGCTGGGATCATCTGACCACAGATCACCGGGCCGGATCGGCACTGCCCAATCGGTGGGCCGCGCCATCCGGTCAGGCCGGTAGAGCATTCCGACAATGCGGTGAACGCCCTGCGGTGTGGCCCCGTCCCCTTCGCGCTTGCGCGTTGACAGCCCACCTTTGCCGATGCTGCAAGGATAGGTACGCCCCCAGAACCGCAGTCCCCGAGGCGTCAGAACCATATCCCAGACATGCGCCCCTTGCGTCAAAGCAGATGCCCGGACTTCGCCGCCTTGGTCGCCAGATACGCGCGGTTATGGCGGTTCTCACCCACACGCAGCGCGACGCGTTCGGGCACGGCGATGCCGCCACGCTCCATCATCTCGACCTTGCGGGGATTGTTGGTCAGCAGACGCACCGCGCTAAAACCCATTGATCGCAAGATGTCCGCACCCAGACGGAAATCACGCTCGTCATCCTCGAATCCCAGCCGATGGTTGGCCTCGACCGTATCAAAGCCCTGATCCTGCAACGAATAGGCGCGCATTTTGTTGGCAAGTCCGATGCCGCGCCCTTCTTGGTTCAGATAGAGCAGAACACCTTGCCCTTCGGCCCCCATTTGCGCCAAGGCGGCGTGCAACTGCGGTCCGCAATCGCATTTGAGGCTGCCCATCAGATCACCTGTGAAACACGCAGAATGCAGCCGCGCCAGAACCGGCTTGCTGCGATCTGGCCGGCCGACTTCGATGGCATAATGCTCTTCGCCGCCATCTTCGGGACGGAAAATATGCAGACGCCCGGCCTCTGACACTTCCATGGGCAAACGCGCGCTGACCACGGGATGCAGCGGGCTGCGCGTCTCAAGCGCGGGCGCGGCTTTTGCAAGATCAAGACAGGTCAGCCCATGCTGCGCCGCAAAGCCAGCCCCATCAGCCACCGACAAAACCAAAGCGGCAGGCAACAAGCGCGCGCTTTTGATCAATTGCAGGGCGGCACGGTGCGCGGAGGCATCACCGCCCCGCGCGCATTTGAAAGGCCCCTTCATCGGTGCGCGCAAATCATCAGCAGGGTCTGCGATGCTTTGCACCCACGCAGGTGTGGCATCGACCGGCAGAATCAGCCGCGCCAGATCACCGTCATACGCATGCGCCTTGAGCGTCTGCGCACGTCGCGCGGTGATCGCCAAAACCGGCTCCCCGCCCAGCGCCAAAAGATCAGCCAAACGCGCGGCATCCAGCGTTTCCGCCGCCAACAAGACAACCGGCTCTGCACCGGCAAACACCACGGGCACACCCATGCGTAAATCTGCCCGCGCGCGGGCCAGTTGTTCGGTAATATCCGGAGCAAAAGTCATTTCATGTTACAACGCGTTTCAAGAGATACCGCTTATTTAGGGCAACACACGCGGAATTGAAACAATTGACCCGCCCTGCAACACGGCTACGTGAGAGATTTAGGGTCACCCTTGCCGCAGCGCCGCGCAACACACATCTTTGTAAGCAGAGAAACGGAGACATTACATGGCCCAACTCAAGAAAATCCTGCTCGTTGATGACGACGATGACCTGCGCGAAGCGCTGAGCGAGCAGTTGATCATGACCGAAGATTTTGACGTCTTTGAGGCCGCCAATGGCGCCGATGCGATGACCCGTGCCAAAGAGGCGATCTATGATCTGGTGATTCTTGACGTTGGCCTGCCTGATACCGATGGTCGCGAGCTGTGCCGCTTGATGCGCAAACAAGGCATCAAAAGCCCGATCATGATGTTGACCGGCCATGACGGTGATGCCGACACGATCCTTGGGTTAGATGCCGGCGCGAACGACTATGTCTCCAAACCGTTCAAATTCCCCGTCCTTCTGGCCCGCATCCGCGCACAATTGCGCCAGCACGAACAATCCGAAGACGCCATTTTCCAGTTGGGACCATATACGTTCAAGCCATCGGTCAAGATGCTCATCACCGAGGACGACAAGAAAATCCGCCTGACCGAGAAAGAGACGAACATTCTCAAGTTCCTCTACCGCTCGAATGACGGCGTTGTGGCACGCGACGTGCTGCTGCACGAGGTTTGGGGCTATAACGCAGGCGTGACGACCCACACGCTTGAGACCCATATCTACCGGCTGCGTCAGAAAATCGAACCTGATCCCTCGAATGCACGCCTTTTGGTGACAGAATCTGGTGGCTACCGCTTGATGTCATGAAAAAGAACACCACTTGTTAACTAAGACGTTACAGATCCCGTAAGGCTGATTTTCATGAGCGGCCCGACGGTTTGAACCCGAAGTGTGTGTCCGGGTTTGACACACGACCTCCCCGTTAGACTTTGGCCGGACCTTGTGTCCGGCCTCTTTTTTTGCCCGGCATAGATGACGTTGCGACCGCCGGCTGGTGGGCGCGCAGCCGATAGGTCATGATGCGCGCAAATGGAGGATATTATGAAAAAAGTTGTATACGAGAGCTTTGGCAACCCAACTGAGGTTTTGAAAGTCGTCGAGGCGCCATCACAGCCCTTGGAAGACGGTCAGGTTCGGGTCGAAGTGCTGCGCGCACCGATCAACCCGTCCGATCTGATCCAGATCTCGGGAAATTACGGCGTTCGCCCGCCTCTGCCCGCCATCGCAGGCAACGAAGGGATGGGCCGCATCACCGAAGGTCCGGGCAAAGGCCAGCTTGTCCTTTTGCCCGCAGGTGCAGGCACTTGGGTGACAGAAGTCGTCGCAGACCCCCGCCATCTGGTGCCCCTGCCCGAAGGCGATCTTGACCAGTTGTCGATGTTGCTGGTCAACCCTGCCACAGCCGCTTTGCTGCTCAGCGAATATGCCGATCTGAAAGAAGGCGATTGGGTTATCCAGTCCGCTGCCAACTCTGCCGTCGGTGGGTATCTGGTACAGCTTGCCCGTGCACGCGGCATCAACGTGGTCAACGTAGTACGCCGCGAGAGTGCAATTGCAGGCCTGAAGGAACTAGGCGCAGATATCGTTCTGGTCGACGGCCCCGATCTGGCACGTGAAGTCAAAGCGGCAACAGGTGCCAAGATGAAGCTGGCCGTTGATGCCGTCGCAGGCAAAACTGCCGGACGCTTGGCAGAAACGCTGGAACCGGGCGGCACGCTGGTCAACTACGGCGGCATGTCAAACGAGGACAGCGCAATTGGCGCAGCAGCCCTGATTTTTAACAACATCACCGTGCGTGGTTTCTGGCTCGTCACTTGGATGAACGCGGCAGACAAGGCCACGCGTCAGGCGCTTTATGCCGATT
>JAFMHE010000230.1 GCA_017854675.1 Paracoccaceae bacterium
CAGTTGACTGTTAATCAATTGGTCGTAGGTTCGATCCCTACCGTCGGAGCCAATTATTTCAAGGGCTTAGCAAGCGATTGCTAGGCCCTTTTAATTTCAATGATATATCAAGGCCCAAGTGACTGTCATTTGCCATGGTACATTCTGTCACCGATGAATGCTCTTATCGCTTTCAGCATAATCCGGTGCACGCCTTGGGATAGACCTGCGCCCTGTCGCGCGATAGGATTATGGTGGGACTGAATTAACTCAAGGCTGTCGCATGACCACGATACCCAAACGCGATGCGAGGCCAGTTGTTCAAGACACCACCATGCCGCTTGACGCGCCTCTGGCTAAAGATACGCTTGCGGTTTTGGTTCACGATGCCGCGACACATTTAAAATCAAAGAACTTTGCAGAGTTAGAAGCGACGCTGGCGCAGGCCGCAGAGCTGGCCCCCGATGATCACCGCGTCCTGCACTTTCAGGGCTTGTGCGCCTTTGAACAGCATGACGCCGTCACCGCATTCGGCTTTTTGCGGCGCGCGCTTGCCCTGCGCCCAAAAGATCCGGCGTTGCAACACAATATGGCGGCCATATTGATCTCGCTGGGCAAATTCGAGAATGCCGAAAAGTTGCTGCTGGCTGCAGTGCACCACAAGCCCGACTATGCGGAAGCCTATCACACGCTTGCGCAGATCAGGAAATTCAAAGCCGATGATCCATTGATATCAACGATGGAAAAAGGTTTGCAAGAACCGGGACTAAGCGCACAGGAAATTTCTTTCTATGCCTTCGCGCTTGCCAAGGCATGCGATGATGCCGCCCTTTACGATCAGGGCTGGAAGGCACTGGCACGCGGCAACGCCGCCATTTCCAAGGAATTTGACACTGCGCGCGAGGACAAGGCAGTCGCGGCGCTGTTGCGCGTTGCCACGCGCGAGCGGCTGCATGATTTGTCGCAGCATGGCCATCCCAGCCGCGCGCCAATCTATGTGGTCAGCTTGCCCCGCTCTGGCACCACCCTGCTGGAAAGCGTGATCACAGAGCATCCCCAAATCCATGCCGCAGGCGAATTGACCGCGCTTGGCGGCATCGGGCGGATGCTGGCCAAGAACCTGAATGTGTCAGAAAGCCTGCTGGGCTTTGCTGATGTACTGGAAAACCTACCACCAGAGCACGCCTATAGTGCGGGTATGGGATATCTGAATGCGGGGCGCGATACGTCGAAGGAATGGTTTGACCATTTCGTAAACAAGCTGCCCGACAACACGTTCAATCTGGGGCTTGCGGCCGCTCTGACGCCCGGCGCGCGGGTGATCCATATTATGCGCCACCCGCTGGATGTGATGCTGTCGCTATACTTTCAGCGCTTCCGCTCGGTGAATTACAGCTTTAATCCCCAAGACATTCTGCACCATTGGCGCAACTATCAACGCGTCATGGCCCATTGGCGCGAGACGCTGCCGCTTGAATTGATCGAACTGCGGTATGAAAATCTGGTGCAGGATGTGGCTTTCGCCCAGGATCTCATCTGGGGTCGCATCGGGGTCAGCCGCAAGATCGAGCATGTCCCGCTGGCCCCCAAGGCCGGGCAACAGCGCACTGCCAGCCGCTTTCAAGTGCGCCAACCCGTTTACCAAAGCTCAAACGGCAAGTTCCGCCGGTATGAGACGCATATGGGTGAATTCATCGACGGTTTGGGCGGCATGGAAGGCGTTGAAGCCGAAGTCGCTGCCCAAGAGGCCCGCTGTGTTCTGCGGGCTGCTGCCACCAACGGCGAATAGTATCGTCCAGCTATTAGAGCGGCATTTTGTACAATAAGCGCTAATTACACTTTTTCCCAGTGACGTCCCAATCCTAGTGACGTCCCAACTCGCTATCGTTTTCAAGCTGGCTCGAGATTCTTCCCATCATGTCGGGGGCGTTCCATCCACACTATCCACCAAGATGTTACCTAAGCCGTAGATAGTACCAAATACGTTCGCGCTGCCTCCAAAGGACGGGTCCATGCCATCAGCACCGCGCAATTCATACACGTCATTGGCAACGACATAGACGGCTTCCCACGCGCCGCCATTCCCTCTGAGGTCGAGCGTGTCTGCATTACCGCCCTCATCCAATTGGGCAGTGATATCGAATGTCTCATTTGTATATGTCTCACCGGATACCAGCCCGAGTAGCGCGTTTATGGCAGCCACATCCAGCGTCAGCACGTTGGCCTGAAAATTCTGCATATCCAGAACGCCAATGTTCTCCAGCCCTGTCTCACCCGGACTAAGTCCCGGCACGAGCGCTTCAATCCCGCTCAGATCGACCAGTCCGCCCGCATAGGCCCTGCCGATCTCAAGGGTGGGCGCTGCCAGAACACCGATACCAAGGGTCGCAAATTCAATTTCACCTGCATTTGATAACGCAAGGCCAAGGGGCAACTCAGTATATTCACCGAAATAATTAAACCCCACCAGATTATAGACGTTATAGCCAGCATCACCTGCATCGAATTCAGCTAGATCAACCGATAGCGTGAACGTGGTGGTCGAAGTGAGTTCAGCGTTAAAGTCCAGATAATCCGGCAGACCATCATCAGCGCCCCCTTGCGAAACTTTATACAAAACTTCTGATGTAGACGTATCACTGGTGTCGGGGGTCATAATATCCTGCCCGATCAGGTATCTTGTCGTGTTTGCGACCATTCCGGTCAATTCATGGGACGCATTATACTCGGGTGGCGCGCCCAGAACTTCGTCAACGCCGTTCACTCGGATAAATATGGTTTCGGTTCCAAAAAAGTTGGTCCCTGTACTCGTCCCCGTGCCGGTTCCTGTACTCGTTCCTGTACTCGTGCCCGAGCTAGTCCCTGAACTCGTGCCCGTGCTGCTGTATCCATAGGTATAGGTGAACGAGTCGACGGCATAGCTGCCAGCAGCAAGCCCTTCGATCTCGGCAGACACCGTGGGAATGTAGACTAGCTCTTGCGCTTCACCATCATAATATACGAACGCCCCCAACTCCGTCATAGTTGGCACTTCAACACTGTTGATAAACAACGAACCATCGCCTGCAAGGTCCGGCACAAAAAGATAAAGCCAATCGTCCTCGGTCGTCGTCGCGGCACCAATCACGGTGAGGGTCGCCGTATTTGCAATCGTCTCCACGCCGGAAACGACATCATAACTGATCGTAAGCGTGGCAGTATCGCCCACATCTAGTGCATCCAGATCAGTGGGGTCAAAGTTGACTGTTTGCCCGTCAGCCTCCAGCGAGACGTTAGGCCCGACCAGATCGCCCGACCAGCTAAACGAAAAATTCGACACTTCAACAGCAGGCGTATCTGATAAATCCGCGTCAGTTTGACCAGCAAGCAAATCAATAGCGATCGGGTCATCGAAATCTGACAGGTTTCCCAGATTGATCGGCACCGTAATTAAAGGATCGTTCGTGCCATTGATGACAATGTCGACAGTTTCCGCAGCAATCACATTACCAGAGCCGTCATTGACCTGAATTGTCTTGCTGATGGTCAGTGTTTCACCAGCACCCAGAAAGTCCAGATCTGCGGCCGTTGGCGCATAGGTGTAGGTAAAGGCAACATCGCCGCCATTTGAAACAAGCGGACCACTGAAAGACAGAGCCGTTGCATTCAGGGCATCCGCAACAAGTGTCGGAACCGCTTCGAGGGTGCTCAATGTGACAGCCGTGGATTGCTCTGTCAGTGTCAACGTATCTCCGGTGTCGGGATCATTGACGCTGATGCCGCCTGCTGCCGTGACCGACTGGGCCGAGGCATCCGCCAGTTCATCCACGGCCACCGGATCAAGCACTGAAACAAAAGTCGGCGCAGCGTTGTTTTCAACACCCGTGACCGTGATGCTTAACGTGCCAGTGTCGGATTGCCCGTCCGCCGTCGCGCTAAAGGTCACGCTCAGGGTGGTCGTTTCGTTCTGCGCCAACCCGTCATAGGCGGCATTGCCGGGATCGAAATCATAACTGCCATCCGGATTGAAAGTGAGACCCGCAGGTGCAGTCCCCACAACCGCATAGGTGATCACAGCGCTATCCACATCTGTCGCGCTTACCGACCCCGACAAAACCGCGTCACCCTCGACCACGCTCTCGCTGCTGTCTGCCGCAACCGGCGCGTCATCGACCGCTGCAACATCAATAACCACTTCGCGCGTATCGCTTTGCGCGCCGCCTGTGCCGGTGTTACCGCCGTCATCAACCGTAATGCTCAGCGCGTCTTGGCCGTTAAAATCCGCGTCACCGCTATAATCCAATGCGGCAAGTGCCGCGTTCACCGCATCAATCGTTCCGGTGAAGGCCAATGTGCCATCCGATCCGTCAGCGTCTGAAAAAACCAGCCCCGTGGTCGACCCCAATGCAAGAGCACCGTCTGCCACACTCAGGTTGATTGTAAGATCGCCGGTTCCTGCATCGGGGTCAGAAATCGACAGGTTCGTGAAGCTCCCTGCACCGTCTTCCAGCACATCCAGCCCACCCGAAACGACAGACGCATCCACGATGAACCCGGGATTGCCACCGACACCGGCCGCGTCGCCGCGGTAGCTGAGCTTTGACTGATCCGTCAAAAGCGTTTGGGTATAGAAGAGAAAGTCACCGGGCGACACACGGAAGCTCTGGACTCCGTCCAGCGGCTGCCCCGATTGGTTGCGCAAATGAAAGGTAATCCCGCTTTGCGGCTGACCTGTAATGTCGAAATTCAATACGTCACCGGCATAGAACGCACCATTTGCGTGAAGATCGATGCCTTGGCCAAAAACCTGACTGCGGTCCCAGACATCACTGTCGTTTACCAAGATCGACCCCGGTGATGTCGCGCCCAAAATCACAGGGCCATCATTGACCGCCTCGACCGTGACCGTCGACGTCGCAAGCGAGCTGTCCACACTCCCGTCATTGACGGATATGCTGATCTCGCGATCCGTTGTGTCTGGTGCATCCAAGTTGTTTGTATAATTGACCGATGCAAGCGCCGCCTGATATTGCGCAAGGGTCGCCGTTCCGCTCAGCGTCATGACCCCGGCGACATCGTCATACGCACCGGTAATGCCATTCTGGTCGCTGAACGTCAGGAAATCCTGCCCCCCGACAAATCCCGTACCGATCGCGACAGTAGCACCTTCCAGTTCGGTATCATCGACATCAAACAATGTCAGCCCGGTGCCGATCGAAACGCCCACCGCGTTCTCGACATAAGCCGCTGTGCCGCCCGCCGTTACGATTGCTGCATCGTTCTGACCGGTGATTGTAATTTCGACGGTATCGGCCGCTATGACATTGCCGGAGCCGTCATCAACCTGAACCGTTTTGCTGATGGTAAGCGTTTCGCCATCCGCAAGGAAATCCAACCCGACAATCGTCGGGGCATAGGTATAGTTGAACGAGACATCGCCACCGGTTGACGGGAGCGGGCCACCAAAGCTCAAAGCCGTTGCGTTAAGCGCATTTGCAACGAGTGTCGGAACAGCGGCGCCACCGCTGCGCGTCACCGCCGATGCCTGTTCCGTCAGTGTCAGCGTGTCGCCGGTATCAAGATCATTGACAACAATCGCCCCTGTTGCGGTAACGGCCTGAGCCGAGGCGTCCGCCAATTCATTCACCGCCACCGGATCACTGATCGACGCGAATGTCGGCCCGTCGTTCGTGCCCGTCACCGTGAGGCTCAGCGTGCCGGTGTCGGACTGCCCGTCCGCCGTCGCGCTGAACGTCACGGTCACCACCGTCGTCGCGCCCTGCGCCAGCCCGTCATAGGCCGCATTGCCCGGATCAAAGCTGTAGCTGCCGTCCGGGTTGAACGTCA
>JAFMHE010000231.1:0-2921 GCA_017854675.1 Paracoccaceae bacterium
GATCGGATCGGTGCGCAGTTTGTCCCACGCGCCTTGCAGCGTCATCAGACCGTTGATCATACCACCCCAGCTGGGCATCCAAAGAACGATGGAGAACACCATGCCAAGTGTCGCCGCCCAGTCGGGCAAAGCGGTATAGTGCAGGTGGTGGGGACCGGCCCAGATGTACAAGAAAATCAGGGACCAGAAGTGGATGATGGAGAGCTTATAGGAATAAACCGGACGCCCTGCCTGTTTTGGCACAAAGTAGTACATCATGCCCAAGAAGCCCGCAGTCAGGAAGAAGCCCACGGCGTTGTGGCCGTACCACCACTGCGTCATCGCGTCCTGCACGCCCGAGAACAGCTGAACCGATTTGCTGCCCCAGATGCTGACAGGGATCGAGATGTTGTTGATCAGGTGCAGCATGGCAACGGTGACGATGAACGCCAGATAGAACCAGTTGGCCACGTAGATGTGCTTTTCCTTGCGCTTGATGATCGTGCCAAGGAAGACAACCAGATAGCTGACCCAAACGATGGTCAGCCAGATGTCGACGTACCATTCAGGTTCTGCATATTCTTTGGATTGGGTGGAGCCCAGCAGATAGCCGGTTGCTGCCAATACGATGAACAGCTGGTAGCCCCAAAAGACAAACCACGACAGGTTGCCGCCAAACAGGCGTGCAGCGCTGGTGCGTTGAACAACGTAGAACGACGTCGCGATTAACGCGTTGCCGCCAAATGCAAAAATCACCGCTGAGGTGTGCAGCGGACGAAGGCGCCCAAAGTTGGCGTAAGGCTGTGCCCATTCAAGGTTGAGCGCTGGAAACGCCAACTGAAATGCAATGTAGGTTCCGACAAGGAAACCCGTGACACCCCAGAATGCCGTGGCGATCACGCCTGCGCGGATCACCCCATCGGCGTAGCCCGAGACATCAATAGGTGCGCGCGCGGGTTCATCCGTGCGGCGCAGTTCCCAAATGAACAATCCGGCCGCAACGGCCATGATCAAAAATGCATGAACCTTATAGGCTAGGTCATACCCCCAGCTTGAGGCCATTGCCGTGATCACGACAATCAGCCCAAGTAGAATCAGTTTCACATATTGCATAGAGCACCTTCTTTTCCGCGCGGTTTTGACGTTTCCGCGCACCTGTTCGCTGATCTTGCATAGGGTCGGCATGGGGGCGCGGCCTTGATCTGGGTCAAGTTGTCGAACGAACCTGTGCAAATTGCCCGCAAACAAGGGCCGTATTGCGGGGAAAACGGATTTGCGTGAAAAAAATTGCTGCGGCGCGGCATGTCGCTTGCATGGCGACGCTGCGGTCGAATCAGTTTTCTATCATTCAGGGTTGAGGCGGCTCGTGGAGGGCGGCGGGCCTAGTAGAGCAGACCCAAGAACGCAAAAAACATCCCCGCGCCAAAGAGGACAATGCGTACCGCAAGACTGCTGCGCCCGATCAGGGCGAATGACAGACAGCTTAACCCCAAGGCCACATGTGCGAACGCCACCAAGGCGGCGACAGGTTCTGTGTTCAGGCGGATCAAACTGTCGTTTGCGATCATGCTGAGGGGGATCACATATAGCCCGACGCCAAGCGCCATCGCGGTAAGTGCCACGCGCAACCAGTTTTCACCGATCATCCCGGCGGCAATGAAAACCGCGCCGCAGACCGGGGGCGTGATCGTGGATAGCAGCGCAAACCAGAACACGAACAGATGCGCCTGCAACGGCTCTAGTCCCAGTTCGATCAGGGCAGGACCGGCGACAGAAACGCAGATCACATAGGCGGCGGTTGTCGGTACTTCCATCCCCAGCAACAGGCAGGCAAGCGCAGTCAGAAACAGGGCAGGCCACAGCGCGCCGCCAGAGCCTGACAGGATCACCGAGGTGATCTTGACGCCCAATCCGGTGATGCCAAGCACGCCAATGATGATCGACGCGCATAGGATGATCGCGGCAATCATCGCAACCTGTTTGCCCGCGTTCAGCATCGCATCGCCCAGACGGGCCAGGCCCTGACGCAGGTTGAACCCCGGTGTGGCATCGAAAAACAGCGCGATGCCGCCCGCGAAAATCGCAAGGGCTGCGGCGTATTGCGGGGTGAACCCGACGGCAAACATTGCCAGCAGCAGGACAGAGAACGGCACCATAAAAAACGCCGATGTTACAATCACAGTGCGGTGGTCGGGCCGTTCATCTTCGGGGACGCCGCGCAATTCATAGCGTTGCGCATAGGCGTTGATGCCCATCCAGACGGTCAGGAAATACAAGATTGCAGGCAATAGCGCTGCCATCATGATCTGCGCATAGGGCACACCGGTCAGTTCAACCATCACAAATGCGCCCGCGCCCATCAGCGGCGGCATGATTTGCCCGCCCGACGACGCAACTGCCTCAACCGCGGCGGCGAGCCGTTTGGGGTAGCCGAGTTTGGACATCGCAGGCAGGGTGATCGCGCCGGTAGACGCCACATTGGCCGAGGCAGAGCCAGAGATAGAGCCAAAGAGCGCCGAGGACAGCACCGATACTTTGGCAGCGCCGCCAACGAGCCGTCCGGCGGCAGCGGAGGCGACATTCATGAACCCTTGGCCTGCCTCACCTGCGTTCAAAATCGCGCCAAAGATCACAAAAATCGCAACGACGCCCACAGACACGCCTGTGAGGCTGCCCCAGATGCCCCCTTCGGCAACAACCAGCGTGCCCAGAAAGCTGCGCAGCGGCGTGCCTGCGTGGCCAAATTCGCCGGGGATGTATTGGCCGTAAAGCCCGTAAAGAAGGGCAGCCAGCGCGACCAGTGGCAAGGGCCAACCGATCATGCGGCGCGCGCCCTCCATCGTGATCAACAGCAGGGTGATGGCCAGTGCGACCTGAAAGCTGTCCTCAAGAAACCCGTATTGATTGCGCAAAACCTGATGGTTAAGCGCGACCCAAAGGCA
>JAFMHE010000231.1:3211-5784 GCA_017854675.1 Paracoccaceae bacterium
GTGGCACCGATTTCTTTGTAATACTTGATTGCACCGGGGTGGATTGCTGTGGTGATATTGCTCAGCATATCGGTCGATACACCCGCCCACCACGCCGCATCACCGGCCATCTTTGCCTTGTTCTCCCAATAGGTTTTGGTCAGGGTATAGGCCGTTTCATCATCCATTTTGGTCGTCGTATAGGCGACCACCGGCAAGGATGTTGTCGTGATGTCGGTGTCTTGACCCGCATAGGTGCCCGCAGGGATCGTCAGTGCGGTCCGCTTGGACAGTGCGATCTGTTCGTCCGTCAATGAAATGACGTTGACGCTTGTCGATGCGGCCGCCTCGATCACGTTCGGCGCAGGGTATGAACCTGCGGTGACGAAACCGTCGATCTGGCCGTTCTTGAGGGCATTAACCGCATTGGACAGTTCGGAATCTGCGATGGTCACTTTGCCTTCCAGACCGAACAGGCCAAGGTATTTCTCGCCCTCTGTCGCACCGAAGGAGCCGGAGCCGAGCAGGATGGTTTTGCCTTCCATGTCGGCAAATGTCTGAACGCCGCTGTCTTGTGACATGACAAAATGCATGGTCAGGGACGGGATCGGGAACAGGGCGCGGATGTCGTCAAACGCAGGGTCGCCTTTGCCGTCGAACATCGCCTTGCCGCCTTGGGCCAGACCAACCAACGCGGGCGGTGTGGTGAAGACATAGTCGCCACCGCGCGCACGGACTTCCATCACGTTCTGAACGGAGCCTTGGCTTTCTTCGACAGTGACGGAAATGGCGCCGTCTGTGCCGGCTTTCATAGCCTCTGACAGTTGCACGCCCATTTGGTAGTAGGATGAGCCGACTTTGGCGGATTTATAGGTGACGCGGGTTTCTGCCATTGCGGCAGAACCGAATGTGATGGCGGTTGCGGCAAGGATGCCAATGGATTTAGCAAATGTCATGTCTGTCCTCCCAGATGATACTGGACAGACTTTATGGTGCGCCGCGCCGAGGGCAAGTGTTTTGCGCGCGAAACACGCCGCCAATTGCGCCATCCTCTTGCCAGTATCGGCCAGCAGGGATAGGCACCTAGGCAATTATGTTTTGAAAAGGACCGCCCATGGCCGATGATCCCAAAACACTTGTGTCTACCGCATGGTTGGCAAAGCATCTCAAGGACCCCGACCTGCGTGTGTTGGATGCGTCGCTGTATTTGCCTGATGCGGGCCGTGACCCAAAGGCAGAGTATGACGCCGCCCACATTCCCGGTGCGCGGTTCTTTGATATCGACGAGATTTCAGATGCGCGGTCTGACTTGCCCCATATGGTGCCCCCGGTTGAGAAATTCATGTCGCGGATGCGCGCGATGGGTGTGGGTGACGGGCATCAGGTCGTCGTTTATGATGGTGCAGGGATGCAGTCAGCGCCGCGTGTGTGGTGGTTGTTCAAGCTGATGGGGCAGGACAATGTTGCGGTGCTGGATGGTGGTTTGCCCAAGTGGGTCGCCGAAGGGCACCCGACCGAGGACATGCCGCCGATCCCGCGCGACCGTCACATGACAGTGCGTGTGCAGAACCGTCTGGTGCGCGATGTGACGCAGGTGGCGCAGGCCTCAAAACTGGGCGATCCGCAGATTGTGGACGCGCGCGCCGCAGCCCGGTTCAGGGGCGAAGCGCCCGAACCACGCGAAGGACTGCGCGCGGGCCATATCCCCAAGTCGCGTTCTGTGCCTTTCGACACTTTGCTGAATGCAGACAAGACCATGAAAACCCCCGATGAAACCCGCGCCATATTCGAGGCCGCTGGCGTTGATCTGGGCAAGCCGGTGATCACGTCCTGCGGGTCGGGCGTCACGGCGGCGGTGCTTGCTCTCGCGCTTGAGCGGATGGGCCACAAAGACTGGTCACTTTATGATGGATCCTGGGCCGAATGGGGAATGTTCCCCACCGTGCCCGTCGCAACCGGAGATGCGTAATGTTTGAGACGCTGCAGGCACAACCTGCTGATAAAATTCTTGCCTTGATGCAGATGTACCGCGAAGACCCCCGCACGACCAAAGTCGATCTGGGCGTCGGCGTCTATAAGGACGCCACGGGCCTGACCCCGGTGATGCGCGCTGTCAAAGCGGCAGAGCAGCAGATTTGGGAAACCCAAGACAGCAAGGTCTACACGGGTCTTGCCGGTGATCCCGCATTTGCGGATGCAATGATTGATCTGGTGTTGGGCGATGCTGTCCCGCGCGCCAACGTTGCTGCGGCCGCCACCCCCGGCGGCACAGGTGCCGTGCGTCAGGCATTCGAACTGATCCAGATGGCAAAGCCCGATGCACGTGTGTTTGTGTCTGACCCGACATGGCCCAACCACCTGTCGATCCTGAAATATCTGGGCGTCGAAGTCGTCAACTACCGCTATTTTGATGAAGAAACGCGCGGCGTTGATTTCGACGGGATGATCGCAGACCTCAAGACCGCGACCAAGGATGATGTGATCCTTATGCATGGGTGTTGCCACAACCCGACCGGTGCGAACCTGAACGCGACCCAATGGGATGCGGTGATCGAGGTGCTGTTGGCCACTGGCGCGACGCCGATGGTCGACAT
>JAFMHE010000232.1 GCA_017854675.1 Paracoccaceae bacterium
ATCACAATTGTTCGATCCGTATCGGCGTGAACGCAGGGTCATTGGAAAAGCATCTGCTTGATAAATATGGCGAACCTTGCCCCGATGCGATGGTGGAATCCGGTCTCGACCATATCAAGATACTGCAAGACAACGACTTTCACGACTTCAAGATCAGCTGCAAGGCCTCTGATGTGTTCATGGCCGCCGCTGCCTATCAGCAACTGGCCGAAGCCACCGACGCGCCCATTCACCTTGGGATCACAGAGGCCGGCGGTTTGATCAGCGGCACAGTCAAATCAGCCATCGGGATGGGCAATCTGTTGTGGATGGGGATTGGTGATACGATCCGCGTCTCGCTGAGTGCCGATCCGGTGGAAGAAGTGAAAATGGGCTTTGAAATCCTCAAATCCCTTGGCCTGCGCCACCGCGGTGTGAACATCATTTCGTGCCCGTCTTGTGCACGCCAAGGCTTTGACGTGATCAAAACCGTTGAGGCATTGGAGAAACGGCTGGAGCACATCAAAACACCGATGAGCCTGTCGATCATCGGCTGTGTGGTGAACGGTCCCGGTGAGGCGCTGATGACGGATGTTGGTTTTACTGGCGGCGGTGCCGGTTCTGGCATGGTCTATCTGGCGGGCAAACAAAGCCATAAGCAAGATAACACCAGCATGATCGAACATATCGTTGAGCAGGTCGAAAGAAAAGCCGCCGAGCTGGACGCTGCGGCGGCTGTTGAAGCGGCAGAGTAGGGAGGCTTTGTTCCCTCAGCCGCGCTTTTCTTCGACGATGGCCAGCATCTGGTCGTAAGGCAGATAACCGCGCAGCAATTCGTCATGCATGACGAATGTTGGCGTCCCTGAAATGCGCAACGCCTGTGCCAGAGCGCGGGTTTCGGCAATCTCGCGGGTCACTTCTTCACTGCCCATACGGGCCTCGATTGCGTCTGTGTCCAACCCGAACGTATTGGCCAGACGCCGCAAGGCAGGCATGGAAACGTCGCCGTTGAACGACATCAGCGCGTCATGCAGCGCCTCATAGCTGTCGTCGCCCGCGACCTGTTTTGTTGCCACGGCAAAACGGGACGCCAGCACAGATTGGTCCCCGAGGATGGGGAATTCTTTGATGATCAGGCGGATATTCCCGTCTGTTTCCAGCAGTTTTGCCACTTCGGCATGGGCGCGTTTGCAATACCCGCAACGGTAATCCAGAAACTCGACCAATGTGATATCGCCATCTGGGTTGCCACCGACAAACGAATAACCGTCGTTGAATATCGCTTCCGCATTGTCTGACACCAGAGTCTGGTCCGCTTGCGCTTCGGCATTGGCCTGCTGCGCTTGCAATTTGTCGACCGCGTCCATGATCACTTGCGGGTTTTCCATCAGGTAGGACCGGACTTCGGCACGAAACAGGGCGCGCTCTTCGTCGGTCAACGCTTTTAGGTCCATCGCGGCCACCGGCAGGGCAACACCAAGGGCCAAAGCGGGGGCAATAAGGCGGGTAAACATGTCAAAGACCTCTCAATAGGGCGGGCAAGGGTTGACGCCAGTGGCGCATCTGTTTGAAAACACATCGCAACATTAGGAGCAAGCCCATGCGCGTTTCAACCCGGTCTGCCGTCGATCCCTTTATTGTGATGGACGTGATGCAGGCCGCCGCCGCCGCCGAGGCCGCAGGGCGTCACATCATCCATATGGAAGTCGGCCAACCCGGTACTGGCGCACCAAAAGGTGCGGTCGAGGCGTTGAATACTGCGATGGCGCAGGGGCCGCTGGGCTATACCGTGGCCCTTGGCCTGCCGGCGTTGCGCGCGCGGATCGCGCAGATGTACGGCGAATGGTACAACGTTGATCTTGATCCGGGGCGCGTGGTGATCACGCCGGGCTCATCGGGTGGTTTCATTCTGGCGTTCACCGCGCTGTTCGACACTGGTGACAAAGTGGGCATCGGCGCGCCGGGCTATCCAAGCTACCGCCAAATTCTGAAAGCACTTGCACTGGAACCCGTCGATCTGCCCACCCAGTCTGCCAACCGCTATCAGCCGGTCGCAGCTGACTTTGCAGGGATGGATTTGGCGGGGCTGTTGGTTGCATCCCCTGCCAACCCCACGGGTACGATGCTGGATCATGCGGCGATGGGTGATCTGGTGGGGGCTTGCGCTGAAACGGGTGCCTCGTTCATCTCGGACGAGATCTATCACGGGATTGAATATGAAAAGAAGGCGGTCACTGCGCTGGAACTGACGGACGACTGCTATATCATCAATTCGTTTTCCAAGTATTTCTCCATGACCGGCTGGCGCGTTGGTTGGATGGTTGTGCCCGAAGACCACGTGCGTGTGGTGGAACGGATCGCACAAAATATGTTCATCTGTGCGCCGCACGCCAGCCAGATTGCCGCCCTTGCCGCGATGGAATGTGAGGATGAATTGCAAACCAATATGGATGTTTACCGCCAGAACCGCGCGCTGATGTTGACCGGGCTAAAAGACGCAGGTTTCACCAGTTTCGCGCCGCCGGACGGGGCGTTCTATGTCTATGCGGATGTATCTGATCTGACCTCGGACAGCCGCGCCTTTGCCGCAGAGATACTGGAACAGGCGGGGGTCGCTGTCACACCTGGCCTTGATTTCGATCCTCAGCGCGGCCTGACCACCTTGCGGTTTTCCTATGCGCGCAGCACCAATGACATCCAAGAAGGGCTGGCGCGCCTTAAGGTGTTCATGAACGGGCGTTGAATGCTGGACGCGCGGGGTTGGACGGTGGTAGTTTGACGCCAACAACAAGCGTAAAGCGGTGACAATGCAGCAGGCAACAGCGCATAGATTTCTGTGGAGAATAGCCATTTGGGCGACCTGCATCCTTTTGGCAGGTGCCCCTCTGCGCGCGCAGGATTTGACAGCACTTGCGCGGGTTGATCCGGCCACCAGCGAAATAACAGATGGCTGGTTTGGCAAAACCACCTTGCGCCTGGGGCTGTCCCAAGGGGTGCCTTTCCGCGTTTTTATGTTGGACACGCCTGCGCGCCTTGTTGTTGATTTCCGCGAAGTTGAGTTTGCAGGTTTGCGCAAGGATGCGTTGCTGGCAGAGCCGGGTCGCGTTTCTGACGTGCGGTTTGGTGCGTTTCAGCCCGGTTGGTCGCGGCTGGTACTGGATCTGGACGCGCCGATGGTGCCGACCCAAATCGGTATGCCGGTCGATGTTGCCAGCGGTGCTGCGGTGCTGGAAATTGCGTTAAAGACGACAGATGCCGAAACTTTTGCCGCCCAAGCCGGTGCGCCAAACACTGCGGCATGGCCTATGGCGCTGACCCGCCCGCCAAAAATGGAGCCACGCGATGACGGCAGGTTCATCATCGTGCTGGATCCCGGTCATGGTGGCATCGACCCCGGTGCGGAACGCGAAGGCGTCGCGGAGAAAGACTTGATGTTGTCGTTTGCCCGCCAGTTGCAAGAGACACTGCGCCGGGCAGGCGTTGAGGTGGTTTTGACCCGCGACGAAGATATCTTTGTCGCGCTGGAGACCCGCGTCGCCATCGCACACCAAGTTCAGGCAGATGCGTTCATTTCGCTGCATGCTGACAGCCTGAGCCAAGGTGGTGCCAAAGGTGCGACGGTTTACACATTGTCGGAAGAGGCCAGCGATACCGCGACACAGCATTTGGCCGCACGCCACAACCGCGCCGACATTATTGCGGGTGCGGATTTGACCGGATCGGATGATCAGGTCGCCGGTATCCTGCTTGATCTGGCGCGGCAAGAGACGCAGCCAAGGTCAATGGATCTAGCCCAAGCGTTGGTGGATGGTATGGCGATGGCAGGCGGGCCGATGAATCGCAGGCCGCAGCGCGAGGCTGGTTTTTCGGTTCTGAAATCTGCCGATATCCCGTCCGTTCTGGTCGAAGTCGGCTTTCTCAGCTCCAACAGGGACCTGAACAACCTGCGCGATCCGGTCTGGCGCGCTGTGATGGTAAATGGCATTGCCGACGCTATTCTGGCATGGCGCGACCAGGATGCTGCCCGCGCGCCATTGGTGCGGCAGTAAAACGCATATCTATGGCAAAGAAGTGCCGATGAACCACCACATCGTGTTTTGACGCGCCCGCGCAGGCCCCCTATAAGCAACCCATATTCCGCATATCGCGGGGAGGCGGCAGACGTGTTTCGATTTATCCTTTCTTTTCTGGGCGGTATCTTTACCACCCTCACCATGGGCATCGGTATGGCTGCGCTGTCCGTTGGTGCGATTTTCTGGATGTACGGCCGCGACTTGCCCAGCCATGAAAGCCTTGCGCAATATACGCCCCCGACGATCAGCCGGATTTATTCGGGCCAAGGTCGGTTGATCGACGAATTCGCCAAAGAACGACGCCTGTTTGCGCTTGCAGATACGATTCCGCCGCTGGTCAAACAGGCGTTCATCTCTGCCGAGGACAAGAATTTTTATACTCACGAAGGGTATGATTTGCGCGGTATTGCCGCCGCAGCGGTCGATGCGGTGCGGTCGCGCGGCCAAGACGTGCGTGGCGCGTCAACAATCACCCAGCAGGTGATGAAGAACTTTTTGCTGTCAGGCGACCGTCAGGCAGAACGCAAGATCAAGGAGATTATCCTTGCCGCCCGCGTTGAAGAGGCGCTGAGCAAGGAAAAAATCCTCGAGCTTTATTTGAACGAGATTTTCCTTGGCCAGAACTCTTACGGTGTGACAGCAGCCAGCCAGACCTATTTCAATAAGACGCTCAGCGAATTGGCCCCGCATGAGGCCGCGTTCCTTGCGTCTTTGCCCAAGGCACCCTCAGATTATCATCCGGTTCGCCGCAAGGACCGGCTTTTGTCGCGCCGTAACTTTGTGCTGCGAGAGATGGAAGAAAACGGCTATATCTCACAGGCAAGCTACGAGAGCGAAGTCGCCCAACCGTTGCGGTCTGTGCAGAACGGGGATTTCGAGAGCTTCAAGGCTGATCTGCCGCCCCGTGATTATTTCACCGATGAAATCCGCCGCCAGCTTAGTCAGGATTTTGGTGAAGGGGAGTTTTTCACCGGCGGCCTGAACGTCCGCGCAACCATCGACAATGAAATGCAACCGATCGCCGCCAATGCCTTGCGCCGCGAGCTTGAGGAATATGACCGGGGGCAGGGTATCTGGCGCGGCACAGGTGAGACGATTGCAACCGATCAGCTCACCTCAGAGAAAGCATGGCGTGAAGCCTTGGCCGACTTGCGTGTTTCGCGTGATATTGATTTGGAGAACCAGTGGTTTCCGGCTGTTGTCCTTTCGGTTGGCAGCAATGACGCCCGCATCGGAATCGAGGGTGTGCCAGAGGACGCTGACGGTCATTTCATCCCCGCAAAAGACGTGCAATGGGCGCGCAAACGCTTGGCAGACGGCGGTTTGGGGCGGCGCGCGCAGGTCGCGGGTGATCTGCTTGAGGTGGGCGAGGTCGTGTATGTTCGCCGGATGACAGCCGATAATGACGGCAGCTTCATCCGTTGGACCCTGCGTCAGGTGCCAGAAGTGCAAGGCGCATTTGTTGCGATGGACGTGGACACCGGCCGTGTGATCGCGATGCAAGGCGGATTTTCCTATCAAGACAGTGTGTTCAACCGTGCAACCCAAGCCAAGCGTCAGCCGGGCTCTAGCTTTAAACCGTTCGTCTATGCCTCTGCGCTGGACAGTGGGTACAGCCCTGCCACGATTGTTGTGGACGCCCCGATCGAGATCAACA
>JAFMHE010000233.1 GCA_017854675.1 Paracoccaceae bacterium
GTCTGCCGGGTGGCGGCGTCAATATTGCGTATGAGGCCATCGAGCGGCATGTGCTTGCAGGCCACGGTCCGCAGATCGCACTGCGGTGGATCTCAAAATCCGGTGAACGCACGGACATCACCTATGCGGAACTGTCTCGCCTCACCAACCGGTTTGCCAATGTTCTGCGCAGCTGCGGCCTAAAGAAAGGCGCGCGCATCTATTCCCTTCTCGGACGCACCCCTGAACTTTACATTGCTGCACTTGGCTGCTTGAAAGCCGGGTGCATATTTTGCCCCCTTTTTTCTGCTTTTGGCCCTGAACCCATTCACGCCCGGATGGAGATTGGCGGAGCGAACGCGCTGATCACAACCACCCGTTTGTACAAACGCAAAATCAGTGACTTGCGCGACAGATTGCCAGAACTGCAAACCGTGTTGCTCACCGATGGTGATGTTGAGGGGGGTGATCCGTTGCCGCCGCTGATGGCTGAAGCGTCTGATGCGTTCGAAACTGAACGGATGAAGCCCGAAGATACCGCGTTGTTGCACTTCACATCAGGTACAACCGGCAAACCCAAGGGTGTCGTTCATGTGCATGACGCCGTGGTCGCCCACCATATCACCGGCAAGCTCGCGCTGGATCTGAAATCCGGGGACAGCTACTGGTGTACTGCAGATCCCGGATGGGTCACGGGGACATCTTACGGCATCATCGCACCGCTGACCAATCGCGTCACGATGATCGTCGATGAAGGCGAGTTTGACGTCGCGCGCTGGTATGAAATTCTGGCAAATGAGTCCATAAACGTCTGGTACACCGCCCCCACCGCCATCCGAATGCTGATGAAGGCCGGTGGCAAGGCTGCCAGGGCCCATGATTTCTCCGCCCTGCGGTTTATGGCAAGTGTCGGTGAGCCGCTGAATCCCGAGGCTGTCGTCTGGGGGAACGACGTCTTTGGTATGCCGTTTCATGACAACTGGTGGCAGACTGAAACCGGTGGCATCATGATTGCAAACTTTGCTTCCATGGCGG
This sequence comes from Paracoccaceae bacterium, assembly GCA_017854675.1. GTDB lineage: Bacteria > Pseudomonadota > Alphaproteobacteria > Rhodobacterales > Rhodobacteraceae > Sulfitobacter. The sequence goes on from JAFMHE010000233.1 coordinate 1,015, forward strand.
TCAGGCCCGGTTCGATGGGCAAGCCACTTCCCGGTATCGAGGCCGGTATTGTCGAGGTCAGCAAAGATGGGGCAACCGAGCTGACGAAACCGATGGCCATTGGCGAGTTGGCCTTGCGGCCCGGATGGCCCTCAATGATGCGCGGTTATCTGCACGAGGACGCGCGCTATCGCAAATGCTTTCAGGACGGCTGGTATCTGAGTGGTGATCTGGCGATGCGGGATGCAGACGGGTATTTCTGGTTCGTTGGCCGCAGCAACGATCTGATCAAAAGTTCCGGTCATCTCATCGGCCCCTTTGAGGTCGAGAGCGCGTTGATGGAGCATTCAGCTGTCGCTGAGGTGGGTGTCATCGGCATCCCTGACGACACTGCTGGTGAACGGGTGAAGGCATACGTTGCCCTCAAGCCCGGCTTTGAGGCCAGCGACGATTTGCTGCTCGAACTGATTGGCCACGCTCGCAGAAAACTGGGTCCGGCGGTTGCGCCAAAGGAAATCGTTTTTCGACAGAACCTGCCTAAAACGCGTAGTGGCAAAATTATGCGCCGCCTGCTCAAGGCACGTGAGTTGGGGCTGCCCGAGGGTGATATTTCTACATTGGAAAGTGATGAGCGATGACCGTGACTACACTCAAACCGCGTCTGGACCATGCGCATGTGCGCAATCTGCTCAAGGGCATGATCCGCATCAGGCGGTTCGAAGACAAATGCGCTGAGTTATACACGCAGCAGAAGATCCGCGGCTTTCTGCACCTCTATGATGGCGAAGAGGCCATAGCCACAGGCATCATTCCCCTGCTCAATGATAAGGACCGCGTTGTAGCCACCTACCGCGAACACGGCCATGCGCTGGCCAGAGGTATCCCGATGGGCAGCGTGTTGACGGAAATGTATGGCAAGGCCGAAGGCTGCGCGGGCGGGCGTGGCGGCTCAATGCATTTATTCAGCCGCGCGCACAATTTTTACGGTGGCAACGCAATCGTAGGCGGCGGGCTGCCAATGGCCGTCGGGCTGGGGCTGGCGGATCGCTTGAACAAGGATGACACAGTGACGGCCTGCTTTTGCGGCGAGGGTGCCGTCGCAGAAGGCGAGTTTCATGAAAGCCTGAACCTCGCCGCGCTTTGGAAATTGCCCGTTCTCTTTATCTGCGAAAACAACGGCTATGCCATGGGAACGGCTTTGCAGCTATCAGAATCCCAAACCGACATCAGCGCAAAAGCGGCCTGCTATGGGATTGAAAGCGAAAGCGTAGATGGGATGGATGTTGTTGCTGTTGAAGGTGCAGCACGACGTGCTCTCAAACATATCGAGGACACTGGCCAGCCCTATTTTCTTGAGTGTCGCACTTACCGGTTCCGTGCCCATTCAATGTTTGATGCACAACTCTATCGCTCCAAAGAGGAGATCGCCGAATGGCGTGAAAAAGGGCCTATCCTCCGCTTTCAGACGTGGTTGGAGGAAAGCGGTCTGCTGCACGCGGACGAGGTGTCGAAAATTATCGTCGAAGTGGACGAAGAGATCGCGGAGGCCGTTGCCTTTGCCGAAGCTGGAAGCGATGAACCATTGGAGACCCTCACCCGGTTTGTCATGTCACCTGATCGCCCTGCCCCGCCTGTTCCGGTTGCGTCCACAAAATCCGTCAAAACCACATACCGTGACGCTGTGAAGGCGGGCATTGTAGAGGCACTGTCGCGCGATCCCCGCGTGTTCCTGATGGGGGAAGATGTGGGCCATTATGGCGGGTGCTATGCCGTCAGCAAGGGGCTGCTTGATCAGTTCGGCCCCGATCGTATCCGCGACACGCCATTGTCAGAATCCGGATTTACCGGGGCCGGGATCGGTGCGGCAATCGCAGGCATGCGCCCGATTGTCGAAGTTATGACCGTGAATTTCTCGCTTCTGGCTTTGGATCAGATCCTGAACACCGCAGCAACTTTGCGCCACATGTCCAACAATCAGTTCGGGGTGCCAGTTGTGATCCGGATGGCAACTGGTGCAGGCAAGCAGCTTGCAGCCCAGCACTCTCACTCGTTGGAAGGGTGGTACGCCCATATTCCGGGCCTGCGTGTGCTGACCCCAGCTACAATGGAAGACGCGCGCGGCATGTTATGGACTGCGCTGGAAGATCCTGATCCGGTCCTCATTTTCGAGAATGTCATGCTCTATAACCGCGAAGGTGACATTGGTGACAATGCCGGGCCAGTTGATATTGACAGCGCGGCAGTTCGGCGTGCCGGGGAAGATGTTTCGCTGATCACATATGGCGGCTCGCTTTTCAAAACGCTGGACGCTGCCACGCAACTGGAAGCGGAAGGAATATCTGCCGAAGTCATCGACCTGCGTAGCTTGCGTCCTCTGGATATGGAAACAGTCATTACATCGGTTATAAAGACCCGGCGTGCAGTGATAGTCGACGAGGGCTGGAAAAGCGGGAGCTTGTCAGCCGAAATCGGGATGCGGCTGGCAGAAGAGGCGTTCTTCGAACTTGATGCCCCCTTGGCGCGCGTTTGCAGCGAAGAGGTGCCGATCCCTTTTGCACAGCATCTGGAACAGGCCGCGATACCGCAAATCTCAAAGATCGTGGCTGCGGTCAAAACGCTCATGCAGGCCAAACCGTGAGCGCGTTTCTCATGCCCTCGCTTGGCGCAGATATGGAGGCAGGAACCTTGGTGGAACAGCTGATATCACCCGGCGGCACTGTGAAACGTGGGGACTTAGTCGCCGCTGTCGAGACACAAAAAGGCGTCATTGAGATCGAAGTCTTTCAGGACGGTATTCTTGAGAATTGGCTGGTGGACATCGGTGCCGAAGTGCCTGTCGGCACGCCGCTTGCAAACATTAGGGCAGCGGATGAAGTGTCGCTTTCAGGGCCGCTGGGTCAGCCGGAGGCACCCACGCCCGGCGAACCAGAGGTCCCACAGCCACATGACCCTGTTTCTGCCCCGGACCTGCCAGAAGATCCCGCGCCGCAGGACCCTTCACCGCAGCCCGCGGGCCCTGAACTTCCCATGCCTGATTTGCCTGAGCCAGAGATTCAATGGCCCGAAGACAACATAGCCACCGTTGGCCAATCGCGCCCGCGTATAACCCCGGCGGCGCGGCGTAGGGCGGCACAAGCCGGGTTAGATCTGAGCTCACTCGGAGCCCAGCAAACCGGAACGACAATAACCCGTTCAGATATTACCGTTTTGGTTGAAACTCCCCGCGACGATCCGCTGCCTGACATGCGCGGCGCAATTGCTGCCGCCATGTCACGCTCAAAGCGAGAAATCCCACACTATTATCTATCCCATCAGGTCGACCTGACAAACGCTGACGCTTTTGTTGCAAAAACCAATTCAGACCGAGCTCCCGAAGACCGGCTTCTGATGGGCGCTCTCTTTCTGAAGGCAATTGCACTTGCTGTCCGAAAAGTGCCTGAAATGAACGGTCACTATGAAAGTAACGGCTTCAATCCGAGTGAACCGATCCATGCGGGACTTGCCATCAGTATGCGTGGCGGCGGGTTAGTCGCCCCTGCACTTCTGGACGTGGCCTCCCTGAAACTTGATGAATTAATGCACAACATGCGTGATCTCGTCACTCGGGTTCGTGCAGGGCGATTCCGGTCTCGCGAGTTGTCAGATGCAACAATCACGCTGACCAGCCTCGGCGACCGAGGTGTCGACCAGTTATACGGTGTCATCTACCCGCCACAGGTTGCGATTGTCGGCATTGGGACGCCATCTCTGCGGCCATGGGTGCATGAAGGGCAGGTTGTCCCACGCCTGATCACCGATATCACGCTCGCAGCCGACCACCGCGCAAGTGATGGACGACGTGGCGCATTGTTTTTGAAAACAATTGCAGAAAATCTGACCACACTGGAAGCACTATGACGGATCAGGATGTTTCAACCGCGCTGGCAGAAGAACTCAATCGGATCGCACCGGATGTGAGCCTTGAGGACGTTGATCTGGCAGGAGACCTACGTGAAGAATTCGACATCGACTCAATGGATTTTCTGACGCTCATCACAGCTCTTGGCAAACGGTTCGACCTCGAGATGCCCGAGGCAGATTATCCAAAGATGCAGAGCTTTAATGCTTTGGTGAGCTATCTGCGTGACCGACGTGCTTAAACTTTGGGTACGAGACCTACACTAAGTCGTACTAAGCCAGCCCCGCGCGTCATCTTCGTCTTCAAAGCTGAAGTAACGCACCTCAGACTTTGCAAAAAACGAAGACAGCCAGGCACCCCACTCTTCAAGTTTCGTATCGCCCACGACGGCGATAGACCCAAATTCACCGCGATGTTTCAGATCAAATGTCAGATCTTTCCACAATGCGCCAATTTCCCAACCATGAAAGTCTTCCAAACGGATCAGCATGTGCAGTGGCCCCTTTGCCAAGGTCATCGCATTCTCAATTTCAGGTAAGGCTGCATCGTAGTCTGCCTTGGTAAGCGTCCCCGACGCACGTAGAGTGATGATGTCACCACTTTGGCTGTGTTCAATTTCGATCATTGTATCCCTTTCCTGAAAACCGCTTCGACAAACCCAAGCGCACGACTTTGGCAATCCTAGAGCGATTACAAAGCCGCTTATCGACACAGAATGTCACTCCAAATCAACCGCGGAATGCAACGTCGGGCATTCAACGGCCAAGCCTTTTTTCTCTAACTCATTTTTCATATCAGACATGCCTCTGTCA
>JAFMHE010000234.1 GCA_017854675.1 Paracoccaceae bacterium
GCGCCAGCGCGCTGCATCTTGTGGCATTCGGCATCGACCCGCTCACCTCCAAAGGCATGGAAGGTGTGGATACGTTCCAGCAAGACCGCGTGGCCCGCGTCATCGACGAGGCCGAGAAACATCTGCACGCCATGGCCGACGCCATCAAACGCGCGGGCGACCGCCAAGCAGAAGGGCGGGTGTCGATGTTTCAAGACACCGCCCGCGACCTGATCCGCACGGTCGAGGAAGACCCCCGCGATCTGACCGCAGCCCGCAAATTCCTGAGCGTCTATTTACGGGGCGCGCGCGATGCGACCGCGAAATACGCCGACATCTACAGCCGCACCCAAGACCCGCAGGCACGCACAGACTATTTCGCGCTGCTTGACGATCTGGACAAGAATTTTGCCGCCCGAAACCAGAAATCCCTGCTGGATGATCGTTCTGATCTGACAGTTGAAATCGACGTGCTGCGCGAGCGGCTTTCCCGTGAAGGGGTCCGGCTCGACGAGAGCTGACCCTTCACCCAACACATTAAGAGAGACCGATACATGTCTGAATCTGTACGTGAAAAAGCAAACCGCGATCTTGCCTTGGTTGAGGAAGTGACAGCGGTAGTTCTGGCCGAACCCAAGCCTGCCAACGCGGTCGTCTCTCTTGAGGCAGCCGACAAGCCGCTGGGCGACGAGATCAAGCGCCGCATGGCCGAGATCGACATGAGCGATACCCAGTCCATCGTCGCCTTTGGTTCTGCTGCCCAAGCCGAACTGCAGGAAATCAGCCAAGCGATGCTGGCAGACGTGCGCAACAAAGATGTGGGGCCAGCGGGCGACAGCCTGCGCACCATCGTCTCGACCATCCGTGGCTTTTCGGTATCCGAACTGGACGTGCGCCGCGAACGCAGCTGGTGGGAAAAACTGCTGGGCCGCGCCGCCCCTTTCGCGAAATTCACCGCCCAGTTCGAAAAGGTCCAAGGCCAGATCGACCGCATCACCGACAACCTGCTTGAGCATGAGCACACGCTGCTGAAAGACATCAAATCCCTCGACATGCTGTATGAAAAGACGCTGCAATTCTACGACGAACTGGCGCTTTATATTGCGGCGGGTGAAGCCAAACTGGCCGACATTGATGCCACCGATATTCCCGCCAAAGCCGCCGAAGTCGAGGCCGCCGACGAGAACGATCAGGTCATGGTCGCGCAGGAACTGCGCGACATGCGCGCCGCCCGCGATGATCTGGAGCGCCGTGTGCACGATCTGAAACTCACCCGTCAGGTGACGATGCAATCCCTGCCCTCCATCCGGCTGGTGCAGGAGAACGACAAATCACTTGTCACCAAGATCAATTCAACCCTCGTGAACACCGTGCCATTGTGGGAAACCCAACTGGCACAAGCCGTCACCATCCAACGCTCTGCCGAGGCCGCAAAGGCCGTGCGCGAAGCCAATGACCTGACCAATGAACTGCTAACCTCGAACGCCAAGAACCTGCGCGACAGCAACAAGATCATCCGTCAGGAGATGGAGCGCGGCGTGTTCGACATCGAAGCCGTCAAGCAGGCCAACGCCGACCTGATCGGCACCATCGAGGAAAGCCTGCAAATCGCCGACGAAGGCAAAGCCAACCGTGCCGCTGCCGAAGTGGAGCTGAAAGCAATGGAAGCCAAGCTGCGCGACACCCTTGCATCCGCCAAGGCCAAGTCATCCGGAATGGGCGACACCGACGCCTTGCAGGGCTGACACCCGCGTGCGCACAGGTCTGATTTCCCTTAAACGCTTCTGGATCCTCGCAATGTTATGCGGGGGTCTGGCTGCTTGCGACCTGATCATGCCTGTTGAACCATCGCTTAAACCCCAATCGCGTCCCGCTGCTGTGGGCATCCCTGCGCCCCCCGTTGTGGCCAAACCGACCTCACAGCAAAGCGCGCTGTTGCGGCAGTACCTGAACGAGGTCCAGCAGGCCCAACTGACCCAAGGTTTGTTGCGTCAGGACGGCGGTGGCGTCGACACGCCCTTTACCGCCGACGTGCTGGCCCGTAATTTCGAACAGATCGCGTTCTTTAATGAATATGACGGCGGGTTCTCAGGCCGTGGCGGACCCAGCCCCCTGCGCCGCTGGAACGCGCCTGTCCGCATGCAGGTGATCTTTGGCGCAGGTGTGCCACCCTCGCAGCGCGCCCGCGACGGTGCCGCTATCACCAGCTATGCAACGCGCCTTGCCCGCGTGACCGGCCACCCGATCACCGCATCCGGCACACCGAATTTTCTGGTCATTGTCGCCTCGGAGGATGACCGCAACGACACACTGGTGGATGTCGCCAACCGCGTGCCTGGGATCACCCCCGCATCCTTGCGCGCCTTTCGCGACATGCGCCGCGACACCTATTGCGCCGTTGCTGCCTATGCGTCTGGCCCTAACCCCAATGTCTATACAGCGGCGGTGGCTATCATCCGTGCCGAAAACCCCGATCTTTTGCGCCTGTCGTGTATTCACGAGGAACTGGCCCAAGGTCTGGGCCTCGCCAATGACAGCCCCGGCGCGCGCCCGTCAATCTTTAACGACGACGACGAATTCGCGCTGCTGACAAACCACGACGAGCTGCTGCTGAAAATGCTCTATGACCCCCGCCTCTCTCCCGGCATGACCGCCCGCGACGCCGCCCCGCTGACCCGCATCATCGCGCGGGAGTTGACGGGCGGGCCACTGTAACCCACATTCGTTTTGCTGCTGCATAAAGGACCATTTCACATGGGTATTTTCGACTTCCTCTCCGGTGAATTCATCGACGTCATCCACTGGACCGACGACACCCGCGATACGATGGTCTGGCGGGTCGAACGTGAGGGTCACGAGATCAAATACGGTGCCAAGCTGACCGTGCGCGAAGGCCAAGCGGCTGTTTTCGTGCATGAAGGACAGCTGGCCGATGTCTTTACCCCCGGTCTTTATATGCTTGAGACCAACAACATGCCTGTGATGACCACGTTGCAGCATTGGGATCACGGCTTTCGCAGCCCCTTCAAATCCGAAGTCTATTTCGTCAACACCACGCGGTTCAACAACCTCAAGTGGGGCACCAAGAACCCGATCATTGTGCGCGACCCTGAATTTGGCCCCGTGCGCCTGCGTGCTTTTGGCACCTATAGCGTGCGCGTCAGTGATCCCGCCAAGTTCCTCGTTGAAATCGTCGGCACCGACGGTGAATTCACCATGGACGAGATCAGCTACCAGATCCGCAACATCATCGTGCAGGAATTTTCGCGCACCATTGCGCGCGCCCAGATCCCGGTTCTGGACATGGCTGCCAACACCCGCGAACTCAGCCAGCTTGTCGGACGCGAGATCGAGGCGCAACTGGCCGAATACGGTCTGTCACTGCCCGAACTCTACATCGAAAACATCTCGCTCCCGCCTGCGGTCGAAGAGGTCATGGACAAGCGTTCCTCAATGGGCGTGATCGGCAATCTCAACGAATACATGCAGTTCCAAGCCGCCGAATCCCTTGGCCGCGATGGCGCGGGGGCTGCTGCCATTCAGGCCGGTATGGGTGCTGGTCTTGGCATGCAGATCGGCCACGGCATGGCGAACGCTGGGCCGTGGGGCGCACGCCCCGCTGTGGCCGCGCCTGCACAACCTGCCCAAATCGCCCCCCCACCGCCGCCCGTCGAACACGTCTGGCACATCGCGGAAAATGGCGAAACCAAAGGTCCGTTTTCCAAGGCCGCAATGGGGCGCATGGCATCTGACGGTGCGCTCACGCGCGACACACACGTCTGGACACCCGGTCAGGATGGCTGGCAAAAGGCCGAAGACGTGATGGAACTGGCGCAACTTTTTACCGTCCTGCCACCGCCCCCACCGGGCGCTTGAGCGCGCCATGATCCAGCGCAACCTTGTGATTGTCCTGCATTGGTCATCGGTCTTTTTGATCCTGACGATGGTCAAGGGTGGCGTATCGGAACCTTGGGTGCTGGCGCTGTTTGCGGGCCTCGTGGCGGTGTGGTCGGGCATGACACTTGTCAAAGGGTTGATGGGCCGGCCCGGTCCAAAACTCTCGCCCCGCCTAAAACGCGCCTACCCGTGGGTGCACCGAATGCTGCATGTGTTACTGGCGCTCACCGCCATTGCCATTGTGTTCCGGTTAGTTGGGCATCCCTTGTGGTTCCTGGATGCATGGACCCTGCTGCTGGTGACACTGGCGGCAGGCACCTTTCACGGCATCTTTCATTTCTGGCGCCACACAGCACTTTATGACAACGCGCTGCGCCTGATCCTGCCGCGCTTCATGCATTCGATGTTGTGAGCAGATCATGACCGAGACCGAAACCGCCCCTTTGGCCGAACACCGCTTTCCTTGCAACACTTGCGGCTCTGACCTGCGCTATGACCCGGGCGCGGGCCTGTTAACCTGCGACCATTGCGGCAATTCAGAACAGATCGAAGGCAGCGGTTTCCACCTCGCCCCGATCGCAGAATTGGACCTGCGCGCAGGGCTGTCATCCGATCTGGCCGCTGCCGACATGGAAGAAACCCGCGTCACCGAATGCCCCAACTGCGCCGCACAAGTGGAAATCAAGGACACCAGCCACGCCACCGAATGCCCGTTTTGCGCAACGCCTGTGGTGGTTGACACCGGCACCAATCGCCATATCAAACCGCGCGGCGTCCTGCCTTTTGCCTTGACCGAGGAAACCGCCCGTGACGCGATGAAAGACTGGCTCGGGTCGCTCTGGTTCGCCCCGAACGGCCTGCAGGACTACGCGCGCAAAGGTCGCCGCATGCAAGGCATCTACGTGCCCTACTGGACCTATGACGCCCAAACCAAATCGCGCTATACCGGTCAGCATGGCACAGTCTATTACGTCACCCAAACCGTCACCCGAAACGGCAAACGCGAAACCCGCCAAGTGCCCAAGGTCCGCTGGCGCCCCGCCTCTGGCCGGGTCGCACGGTTCTTTGACGACGTTTTGGTGCTGGCGTCTACCTCGCTGCCCAAGCGGTATACCGACGCGCTTGAGCCGTGGGATCTGTCCGCGCTGGAACCCTACGCGCCTGAATATCTCGCCGGTTTTCGCGCCGAGGCCTATGGCGTATCGCTTCAGGACGGCTTTACCGAAGCCCGCGCCCACATGGACCGCGTGATCGAACGGGACGTGAAATTCGACATCGGCGGCGACCGCCAGCGCATCCATAACATCGACACCGATCTCAGCGCGCTCACCTTCAAACACATCCTGTTGCCTGTCTGGCTTGCCGCCTACAAATACCGCGGACAGACCTACCGTTTCGTCGTCAACGGGCGCACGGGACGCGTCCAAGGCGAACGCCCCTATTCCGCCCTCAAAATCACCTTTGCCGTGATCCTTGGCGCGCTTGTCGCCGGGGCCATCGGATATGTAATGGCCCAGCAATGACCCCATATGACACCCTCACCGATATCCTGAAATCACGCTATTCCTGCCGCGCGTTCAAACCTGATGCCGTGCCAGACGCGACCATCACCCAAATCGTTGAGGCCGCCCGCCACGTCCCGTCCTGGTGCAACGCGCAACCGTGGCAAGTCACCATCACGCGCGGTGCGGCCACCGACGCCTTTCGCGCCTTAATGATGCAAACCGCCCTCAGCGGTACACCTGCGCCAGACCTCGCATGGCCCACAAAATACGAAGGCATCTACGCGATGCGCCGCCGCACCTGCGGCTTCCAACT
>JAFMHE010000235.1 GCA_017854675.1 Paracoccaceae bacterium
GGCAAGGGCATGCCCTTGGGCGATATTTTTTCGAACGACTGTGGCGGTCCCCATAGCTACGGGCGGAAAAGACAGGATCAGAGCCAAGCGCCCACAGATCAGGACGGCGCATTGCCTTTCGGCAGCGTTAAGATGGCAGTAAAGCCGCGCTTTTTGCCGTCTTGCGGTGATCGCACCTCGAAATTGCACCCCGACTGGCTGCATAGCTCTTGCACGATCGACAAGCCCAGACCGAACCCGTCTGACAGCGTTGCCTTGCGCACAAACCGAAGCTGGATCGCTTCAAGGTCGGCAGGTAGCAACGGCGCGCAATCGTTGGAGACGATCAAAAGCCCTTCTCGGCTGGCATCGACCACTGTTGGCGCGTCCCCCTCGTGGTGCTTTAGGGCGTTTTCAAACAAGTTGTTGAGAATGATGCCCAGCGCGTCCGGGTCAATACGGCTTGGCCATATGCCTACGGGTTCGTGAATGACCAACTTGTCTGGCGACGGCTCCCTGTCGCGCATTTCTTTCAGCAAAAGCGATATCACCGGCCTGACATCCACCTCTTCTGAAGTGATGCCTAATCCGGACTGCGCGCGCGACATCTGCAAGAGCCGCTCAATCAGGCGGGCAAGCCGTTTCAGGCCCTGTTCGATTTCGGTAGCATTGGCCGCCATATCAGCATCCGACAGCCGCGCCTTGAGGCGCTGGATGTGTGCCAGGCTAATAGCGACCGGCGTGCGCAGTTCATGCGCCGCGTTGGTGGCAAAGGCACGCTCAGCAGCAAGCGCTGCGTCAAGGCGGGCCATTAATGTATCAAGTGTATCAATCGCAGGCTCAATCTCGGCAAAGGAATTTTCCCGGTCAATCGGGGACAGGTTTCGCGCATCTTTTTCGGCAATGTTTTTGCTGAGCAAGGCGATCACCCCGGCAGACCGGCGGACTGCCAAATATGCTGCAATTGCTGCCAACACGCCAAGCAGCAGAAAGCCAAGAATGACACCGGCCAAGACATCTGTGATTGCCTCGTTCCGCTCTGTCATTGGTGTCGCGACGATGACGGTCGTGTTTTCACCAGTGGCGGAGCGAACAGTCGCAATCCGGTACCCGTTGGCAGTTTTAAGCCCTACCATAATTTCGTCAGGCAAAAGCGATAGGATTGCCCCTTGGGATGCCACGGTGACTTGATTGCTCGCATCGAGAAACCAAAAGATCGTCATTTCATCCGGTTCAAGGGTCGTTTTTTCAAAAGCCAACAGGCCGGCAAGGTCCAACCCGTCCGGAGATGCCTCATAGAGCGTCAGCAGCAGGTGCGCCTTGCTGGTCAGCCCAACATCCTGAAGCTCATCGTATTCTTCTTTGACAAGGCTGTAGACAATAAAAACGCCGACGATCCCTGCGATTGCGGCAGGGATCAGGAGGGACTTGAACAACGTCCCAAGCAGGCTGGTCCGGCGCGGTGTCATGGGTGCAACGTGTACCCCAAGCCGCGGTGCGTCACGATCAGGTCTTTGCCAAGCTTTGCCCGCAAACGGCTGATGTGTGCCTCGATCGCATTGCTTTCGACCTCGTCGCCAAAAGCATAGATCGCAGTTTCAAGGCTTTCCTTCGGCACAATTTTGGATTTGCGGCGCAGCAATACTTCAAACACCCCCCATTCTTTGGCAGTCAGGTGAATGTCCGTGCCTGCCCGAAAGACACTCCGGTCAGACAGGCAAATGCTCAGGTCTCGAAGCATGATGGTTTGTGCAATCTGATCAGCGCTGCGGCGACAGACAGTGTGAATGCGGGCTTTGACTTCATCCAGATCGAAAGGTTTGATGACGTAATCGTCAGCGCCCCGGTTCAATCCGTCAATCCGGTCCGAGACCTTGTCACGCGCGGTCAGAATAATGATCGGTGTCCGGAGATGCGCGGCCCGCACACGGCTTAGAAAGGACAGCCCATCACCGTCCGGCAATTGAAGATCAAGCAGGACCACATCATATTCGGAGGTCTGAATGGCGCTTTCTGCTTCATCGAGTGTGCCGAACCATTCGACCAGATGATGATCCGCCTCAAGGTGTTCTGTCAAAGGGCGCGCCAGCGCCGCTTCGTCTTCAATCAAGAGAATGCGCATGTTCTTCCTGCAGGGTCTTGGTGTGTTTGAGATGCGCCAAATAGGAAAATGGCAGGGACGCCAGATAGACCAAATCACCCACGATCAGGGTTGGCCAAGGATAAACGATCAGGCACATGACCAGCACCATTCCTGCCACTAGCGCGAAGGGCAAATGTGCCCGCCTGATGCTTGCGTGTTTTATCGAGAGCGTCGGGATCGTGCTGACAGCAAGCAGGCCGACGCCGATGATATAGGCCGCGCGGGCGATCGGCAGGTCCGTATCCTGCCAGCCGTGAAGGTGCATATAAATCGGCATCAATGCCAGACAGGCAAGCGCCGGTGCCGGCACCCCGACAAAATGGTCATCCTTTTTTAACGTCACCTCGGTGCTTTTCACGGAGAGGTTAAAGCGTGCCAACCGCAATGCGCAGCACACCGCCAGAACCAGCGTCGCAAGAAAGCCCAAGCTTGCATATGCGGTCCCGATATAGAGCGTATTATAAAGCAGCACACCCGGAACGATGCCAAAATTGAAAAAGTCCGCAAGGGTATCCAGCTCAGCGCCAAAGGGGCTGGCAGAATCCAGGAACCGTGCAAGCTTTCCATCTGCGGCATCCAGAAAGACGGCCAAAAGAATGAAATAGAGCGCCAGATCGACATGCCCTTCAAGGCTCATCCTGATGGAGGACATACCCGCGCAAATCGCAAACGCAGTGACCACACTTGGCACAAGGTGGCGCAGCTTGACGTGAGATGCAGGTGTCATTCAGCGATGCCGCTGCGGGCGCGGCTAGGGTCCAGCAGATCAGCCAGCACTGTTTCGCCGGCCACCGCAGTCTGGCCCACTGCAACCAGCGGTGATACACCTTTGGGCAAATAAACATCCAACCGGCTGCCAAAGCGGATCAATCCAAAGCGGTGACCTGCACCCAGCACACTACCTTCGCGCACGAAACAAACGATCCGTCGGGCAACAAGACCCGCGATTTGAACAACCCCGATCCGCACGCCGTCTTCGGCCTCGATGGTGATGCTGTTGCGCTCGTTATGTTCGCTGGCCTTGTCCAGCGACGCGTTCAGAAACTTGCCATGTCGGTACACCACATGCGTGACCTTGCCTGCGATGGGCGCACGGTTCACATGACAGTTGAAGACATTCATAAACACAGAAACCCGCGTAACAGGCTCAACGCCAAGCCCGAGATCCTCTGAGGGCGTGACGTCCTCAATCAAAGAAATAATGCCATCCGCCGGTGACATGACAAGCCCCGGTTGCTGCGGGATGACGCGTACCGGGTCCCGGAAAAAGTAGTAGCACCATACGGTTGCCCCTACGCCAAGCCAGAACAGCGGCATCCAGACAAAGGACAGGGCAACAGCGATAGCGGCAAAGATCGCTACAAATTTACGGCCCTCTTTGTGCATCGGCACCGCAACGATCTTGAGCATATTCATAGGAAGTCTTTCGGGTCTAAAAGATGGTGCGCAGCACTATTGCCGCTAAAAAAGTACCGATTGCGAAAAGCATGCACATCGTTGCGAGGGACCCGAGGTCTTTGGCATCGCGTGCAAATTCTTCCCAATGGGGGGCGAGGTGATCAACGAGGCATTCTATCGCCGTGTTCAGAGCCTCTACCGCAATAAGGCAAAAGAACAAGATCGCGAATACAGTGTATTCTACCAGACGCGCGTTGCAAACGGCCAGCAAAATGATGCACGCGGGAACCAACAGCAAAATATGCCGGAAAGCTGCTTCCTGCCAAAGCCTGCGTATACCGCCGATGGAATAACTGGCGGCTGCAAACACATGGGCAACCCCTGTGATCCGTTGCGGCTTTGGACGCGCGGTTGCGCTGGAAGGTTTCAATTGACTGCGACCTTCTGAAGGGACCTGCACGTCGCAAAGATATCCAGCGCAGTATCTCGTTCTTTTGTCTGGATATCGAGCATGCCCAAGATAGAATGAAACAGATTGTCGTGCGATAGCGCGGTGTCTTCCTTGTCGGCGACGCAACTTTGGTCAATGTCAAACCTGGTTTGAAACGCTTGAGACATCCACAAGATCATCGGTACTTTTGTCTGCTCTTTGGGGGCCATAAAATAGGGTGATCCATGCAGGTAGAGCCCCGCTTCACCCAGCGATTCACCATGGTCTGAGACATAGAGCAGCGAGGTTGCCAACCCGTTCTGAGAGTGTAGAAACGCAATAGTTTGCGCCAGAATTTCGTCTGTATAGGCGATTGTATTGTCATAGGCGTTGGTGATTTCTTCGGGCGTGCAGTTCTTGAATTCTGCCGTCCGGCATGCAGGCGCAAAGCGTTCGAACTCTTTCGGGTAGCGCAGATAATATGTCGGCCCATGGCTACCGATTTGGTGCAGGACCAGAACTGTATCTTGAGTGATCGAGGCCACATATTCCTTGAGGGCGGGCATGAATATCCCGTCGGTACATTCGCCCGCTGCGCAGAACTCTTCATTTTCTGTATCGGTAAAACTGCGCGAAGGAATACGGTCCGCAAGGTTCTTGTCGCCGGTATTGTTGTCCCACCATTCTACCTGAACACCGGCCCGGCTGAGGACATCCAACACGTTTTGATGCGAGATCCCTTTCTCGTAGGTATATGCGTCACGGGTGAAATTCGAGAACATGCAAGGCAATGATACGGCCGTCGCTGTGCCACACGAACTTACGTCCGAAAAGCTAACGACAGGCAATTTTGCCAACTGCGGGTTGGTTTCAATTTCGTAGCCATTCAAGCTGAAATTCTGGCTGCGCGCGGTTTCTCCGGCGACGATGATTGTCAGCATTGGCAAGCTATTTGAGGGGTACGAAGGCCCCTTTACGGCGTCCTCGCCAATTTGTGCTACAAGGATATTGTTTGAACGCGCCATCATCTTGGCATAGCGGATCGCCCCGACCAGTGGCGCGCCCGGTTGAAAGCTGCTCATGAAATCCTTGCGCTCGCGCAGAATGGACGAATAGGATTTCAGGTCCGCCATCAACAACCCCGCCGCCAATGCCAGGCTGACAACAAAAGCTACCACCGGCGTCGCAATGGTCCTGAACAGGCTTTGGCGCTTTACCTTGATCCCAAAAATGACCGCCGCAGGCAAAACGCCGAAAATCACGATGTGCGACACAAACCCGAAGGTGATCAGATGTTTCGATTCAGTGAGTGTTGTGACCATCACATTCTGGATCATGTCCCTGTCGATAATCACGCCCAAACTGTCCATGTAGTACGAAGTGACCGCACTAAGAACGACGATGAACGCAAGGAAAGGCCGTACCACCCACGGGAACCCGACCAAGCTTAACGTAGCAACGAGTAGGAAATATACCGCCATGATATAGCCGACAAGCGAGCCTGGATGCCCGTCAAAGATGTCTATGGCCTTGCCCCAGAACGTGGCGTTGTAGGCACAAAATACGAAGACCGAAGTCAAACCAACCAAAGCTGTCGGGGATATAGCCGGGGTATTTTTGACGTAGCGAAAGTGTTTGGTGAGCGGGCGAATAGGGTTCAATGGACGGTTCCTGTGCTGGTTCTAGGCTCTCCATGATCATCCGAACCTTACGCAAACCTTACGGGCTGTAT
>JAFMHE010000236.1 GCA_017854675.1 Paracoccaceae bacterium
CAGCGGCCATGTGCGTCGCGCTAACAGGCCGAACACAAGACTGCTTCTGACAAAATGCCATGCACGAAAAAGGACTTGCAAAAAAGGAGCCATCCACACAGGACAAAGCTGCATTTCGCTGCGCTTGATCCAAGGTCGGCTGACAGTGCAAAGCCACCAACCTTGACACCGCAAGGTGTTATTGACGAGATCAATGGGCAATAGGTCGGAAAAGCGAATGCTGATTTCTTGTTTTTGACTGTAATTATGTAAGTAGGCTCGTCTACTGGCAAACTTGGGCCGCGCGAACTTTGAAATAGTGAAAGAACGACACACGTGAAAAAGCTAGGTCTTGATGGCACGGATATTCGCATCCTTAGCGCGGTCCAACAGCATGGGCACCTCAGCAAAACGCGTCTCGCAGAGCTGGTGAACCTGTCGCCGACACCGTGTTGGGCGCGTCTGGATCGGCTGAAAGCGGCGGGGTTCATCCGAGGTTTTCACGCCGAACTGGCATTGGAACGGATCGTTGATTTTACGCAAGTTGTGGTGACCTTCTCACTCAGCTCACACCGAAAGTCAGAATTTGATCGCTTTGAAGACTACATCCGTAAGCTCGACGAGGTGACCGATTGCATAGCAACGGGTGGCGGCATGGATTACGTGATGAAAACAGTCACGCCAAATCTTGCCGCCTTTCAGGTTCTCATGGATGAGATGTTGTCGGCTGAACTTTCGATCGAACGCTATATGACATATATCGCCACGCGGCAGGTCAAAACCAGTCAGCCCAATCTGGCCAAATTGATCGCAAAGTCCGAAAAATAGCCCGAACAGGCTGAACGGTCTTATCGCGGCCTATTAATCGGTCTGGTCGGTCTAAACGGCACGCAAAATCAGACCCCAGTTTGTGTCGATTTCAAACTAAATCATCAGCAGGTTACATCACTTCACTGGCCTGTCAGGCCACCTGCAAGAGGCACGAAAACATGACACAAGCAGACGACTTTGGCTTTGGCACACAGATCCGCAAATCTCCTTATTTCGACGCAACCGTTCGTTGGGGCGCAAAGGGTTTCTCTGTTTACAATCACATGTATATCCCGCGTGACTTTGGTAATCCCGAGCAGAACTTCTGGAACCTCGTGAACGAGGCGATCCTGTGTGATGTGGCCGTTGAGCGCCAAGTCGAGATCACTGGACCAGATGCTGCGAAGTTTGTTCAGATGCTGACGCCGCGCGATCTATCGAAGATGGCCGTTGGTCAGTGCAAATACATCCTGATCACCAACGCAGAGGGCGGCATTCTGAACGATCCGATCCTGTTGCGGTTGGCCGAAAATCATTTCTGGATTTCGCTGGCCGACAGCGACATCCTGCTGTGGGCGCAGGGCGTGGCCGTGCATTCTGGCATGGATGTGCAGATTGGCGAACCTGACGTATCCCCGCTTCAGCTACAGGGGCCGAACTCTGGCCTGATCATGCAAGAGCTGTTTGGCGAAAGCATTATGGACCTCAAATATTACTGGCTGCGTGAAGTCGAACTGGACGGCATCCCCCTGATCGTATCGCGCACAGGTTGGTCCAGCGAGTTGGGCTACGAGCTTTATCTGCGCGATGGCGCGATGGGCGACCAGCTTTGGGAGCGGATCATGGCAGCAGGCATGGAGCACGGCCTTAAGCCGGGTCACACATCCTCGATCCGCCGGATTGAAGGCGGCATGCTGTCCTATCATGCAGACGCGGACATCAAAACGAACCCTTACGAGTTGGGCTTTGACCGCCTTGTGAACCTTGACATGGAGACGGATTTCATCGGCAAGGCCGCACTGCGTCGCATCAAAGAGGAAGGCCCCAAGCGCAAGCAGGTTGGTCTCGTCATCGATTGCGATCCGTTGACAGGTCCGAACACGACGTTCTGGGCGATCAACCAAGGCGGGGCAGAAATCGGCAGGGTTACATCAGCGGTTTACTCGCCGCGTCTCGAGAAGAACATCGCGCTGGCGATGGTTGCAGCCGATGCAGCGGTGATCGGGGCAGAGGTTGAAGTCGTAACAAAGTCAGGCCCAACAAAAGCGACTGTTGTTGAGCGTCCGTTCTACGATCCGAAAAAGCAGATCGCTGCCGCATAAGGCACCTGCACCTCAAGCATCGCGCATTGTCTTTGACGATATGCGCACTGTCATACTGCCATCCCGAAAAGAGACTTGCACCATGTCCGATCTTTCCATCGAGCTGCATTGGCAGCGCGCCGAGCCTGAGTTTGCGACGGGCACCTATTCAAACGCCCACACAGTGCAGATGAACCGCGTCTATGACATTACCGTGGACTCTGCCCCCGATTGGGGCGGCGATCCCGCCAATACAAACCCCGAGCAGGCGTTGGCCTCCGCGCTGTCAAGCTGCCACATGATGACGTTTCTTGCGTTGGCAGCGAAAGCAGGTTGGCCCGTGGCAAGTTATCACGACTACGCCGAGGCGCATCTTGGCAAAAACCCTAAGGGGCAAATGTCGGTGATCCAGATTGATCTGCATCCTGTAGTGCGCTTCGACACAGGCTTTTCCGTGACCGGCGCGCAAATGGCCGAGATGCAGGACCGTGCGCATCGGTATTGTTTTATCGCCAACACGCTTGCGGATAGTGTCGCAATCAACATCCGCTAAGTTTCGCCAAAGGAGCAGCCCTATGACGTCGAGTGATATTCTACTGCACGATCTGAACGATGAGGGCATACTGCGCCTGACGCTGAATGATGTGAAACGACGCAATGCACTGTCCGAGGCAATGCTGTGCGCAGTTGGGGCGGTCTTCGACGCGGCGGGCAAGAATCCTGCCGTGCGCGTGATTATCCTCGCGGCGAATGGCCCTGCGTTTTGCGCGGGCCACGACCTGAAAGAAATGACAGCTGGGCGCGCAAATGAGGACGGTGGCAAGTCGTATTTTGCTTCCGTAATGGCGATGTGCTCTGGCGTAATGCAGGGCATCGTCAACTGCCCCAAGCCCGTCATTGCCGAAGTCACAGGCATCGCGACAGCAGCGGGCTGCCAACTGGTCGCAAGCTGTGATTTGGCCATCGCCGCCGAGACAGCGCAATTCAGCACGCCAGGTGTTCATATTGGGCTTTTCTGCTCGACACCGATGGTTGCCTTGTCGCGCAACGTCTCCAACAAACACGCAATGGAAATGCTTCTGACGGGCGATATGACCTCCGCCACCCGCGCCGCCGAGATCGGGTTGGTCAACCGCGTTGCACCAGAGGACATGCTGCAAGACGCAACCATGGAAATGGCTCGCAAGATCGCTTCCAAATCCAGCATGACACTCGCCACAGGTAAACGCGCATTTTACGCGCAGCGCGAGATGACCCTTGCCGAGGCCTATGACTACGCCTCTGGGGTGATGGTTGACAACATGCTCGCGCGTGATGCCGAGGAAGGCATCGGCGCATTTATTGAAAAGCGTGCACCCAAGTGGCAGGACATCTAACATGAATCCTTACAACACCGCCCTAGACCGCAACCCAGCAAACCACCAGCCGCTGACACCGCTTACGTTTCTGGAACGCGCAGCGTCGGTTTTCCCTGATCATACGGCGATCATCCATGGTGTGGTGCGTCGCAACTACGCAGATTTTTACACACGCTCGCGTCAACTTGCCTCGGCCTTGGCGCAGCGCGGGATCACGCGAGGCGACACTGTGTCGGCGATGCTGCCCAACACGCCCGCGATGCTGGAATGTCATTACGGTGTGCCGATGTGCGGCGGGGTTCTGCATTCGATCAACACACGGCTCGATGCGGCAATCATCGCATTTCAGCTTGATCACGCGATGTCCAAGATCATGATCGTCGACTCCGAGTTCATGCCGCTGATGCAAGACGCGTTGGCCTTGGCTACGGTCAAACCGCTGGTGATCCAAGTTGACGACCCAGAATACGACGGCGCAAGGGTAGTGTTTGATGGCGCCGACTACGAGAGTTTCATCGCAGATGGCGACGCCGCCTTCGCATGGCTCATGCCCGAAGATGAATGGGACGCGATTTCGATCAACTACACCTCTGGGACAACGGGCGATCCAAAGGGCGTCGTGTCGCACCACCGTGGCGCCTATCTTTTGGCGCAGGGCAACGCGCTGACCACTTCAATGTCAAAACACGCGGTCTATCTGTGGACCCTGCCGATGTTTCACTGCAACGGCTGGTGCTTCCCGTGGACCATGTCTGCGATTATCGGCACCCATGTCTGCCTGCGCCAAGTGCGCGCCGCGCCGATCTGGAACGCCTTGGCCGATGAGAATGTGACACACCTTTGCGGTGCGCCGATTGTCATGTCGCTGATGATTTCCGCGCCCGCAGATCAGCAGCGCGCGCTTGATCACACTGTGCAGTTTTTCACAGCCGCAGCCCCGCCACCTGAAAAGCTATTGGCCGACATGAAGACTGCAGGCTTTGACGTGACCCATCTCTATGGGCTGACCGAAACCTACGGGCCCGCAGTTGTGAACGACTGGCACGCAGACTGGTCTTCCCTGCCGCTTGCTGAACAAGCCCGCCTGAAATCACGCCAAGGTGTGCGCTATCTGCCTCTTGAAGGGCTTGATGTGCTGGACCCCGACACGATGCAACCCGTCCCGCGTGACGGACAGACGATGGGCGAGGTCATGTTCCGCGGCAACGTCGTGATGAAGGGCTATTTCCGCAATCCCACCGCCACGCAAAAAGCGTTTGAGGGCGGCTGGTTCCATTCTGGTGATCTGGGCGTGATCCATCCCGACGGCTATATCCAGCTGAAAGACCGCTCCAAGGATATCATCATTTCAGGCGGAGAAAACATTTCCTCCATCGAGGTGGAAGAAGTGCTCTACAGCTACCCCGGCGTAGAAATTGCCGCCGTGGTCGCCATGCCTCATGACAAATGGGGCGAAACGCCCTGCGCCTTTGTCGAGCCAACAGCTGGCCATGATATCGACACCGAGGCGCTGCGCGAGTGGTGCCGTGAGAGGCTTGCCGCTTACAAGGTTCCGGGTAAGTTTGTGGTCACGACTATTCCCCGAACTTCGACCGGCAAGATCCAGAAATTCGTCCTGCGTGAGCGCGCGAAAGAACTCCTTGAACTAGTTTAAAATATTCCCCAGCCTTGGCGGCTATACCCATTTAACTTCCCACAGCCCTTCCAAACGCTTGAGACAACATGGGACAGGAAATACGGCTATTGGGGTCGTTAACGGTCATTGGTGCAAATTGCAGCATCGGTCAATCTGGGCTTATTCTGTTGAAAAACTCCGATGATGGGTATTTGGGTTAAATTTTCCAGAATAATATTCTGTCTTTTCCGAGTTTTCTCGGTTTTTCTTGGTATATATTGATCAACAGAGAACATTTTTCTGTTTTTTGAAAATTTGCAGACGCAGCAAAGAGTTTTTCAACAGAATCGGCTCTTAGCCGCCGTTTGCTGCGCAAGGCATCGAGGTCTGCTAAGCGGACAAGGACGAAGCCGCTGCCGCGGCATTGGCGCTTGTTGTGGGTGTTGTGCGCAGAGTTTGGCCGTGTGGATTTTGAGATCTAGCGAACCTGTCTGACGATTGAGCCTTCTCAATCAACGGACAGGAGAGTTTCCATGA
>JAFMHE010000237.1 GCA_017854675.1 Paracoccaceae bacterium
TCATTTCGTCGAATTCTTCCAATGCCACGACAAATATCGCCGACTGCCGCACATGCTTTTTGGACGCAGTGAAAACCCTGTGTACGTGTTCCTGAAAAAGCTCACCGTGCAACACTCCGGGATGCGCGGTCAGCCGCTGTGATGCGCGCGTATATAAATGCGAGGCCGCAAGATAGATTACCGGCAAGGTTGCCGCGAGAACGATAAGCGCGCCTTCGCCCCCGAACCAGTAAGCAGCCAGACAGAACGCAGGTACTAAAGCCAGCGCGGGCGGTCTTGCCACAAGTGGCGCAAAATAACGATGCGTTGTTTCTTGCCACGTGCGGTCGTCTTCTGGCATTCCATCACTCCTGCAGTCGGCACTTATTTCATGCACCAATCCGGATGATCTAACCGCCTTACCCTCATTTGCGGGTTAACGCGCCGCTGGTTTCTTGGAGCAATCTATTTCAAGTTTTCACCATCAAGCGTCAAATCTGCAAAATCAAACAGCTCGGGATCAAGTAAATGGGATGGCCGCGTGTTTGATAATGCGCGAAACATGATTTGGCGGCGGCCTGGTGTATTGCGCTCCCATTGGTCCAGTATTTGCTTGACCTGTTGGCGCTGTAGGCCGTCCTGTGATCCGCATAGATCACAAGGAATAATCGGATAATTCATTGCCTTAGCGAACTTTTCGCAATCTATTTCGGCAACATGCGCGAGCGGACGGTAGAGAAAGAGATCACCTTCTTCGTTGACCAGTTTCGGGGGCATTGTTGCCAGTCTGCCGCCGTGAAACAGGTTCATGAAAAATGTCTCTAGAATGTCGTCACGGTGATGGCCCAGAACAACGGCGCTGCAGCCCTCTTCGCGGGCAATTCGGTACAGATTGCCGCGTCTCAGCCGCGAACAGAGGGCGCAAAACGTGCGTCCTGCCGGTATTTTGTCCATCACGATTGAATAAGTATCGGCGTATTCGATGCGATGCGGGACCGACATTCTTTCAAGAAACTCGGGCAGAACGGTGGCTGGAAACCCCGGTTGTCCCTGATCAAGGTTGCACGCCAGAAGTTCAACGGGCAGCAAACCGCGCCACTTCAACTCATAAAGGACGGCCAGCAATGTATAGCTGTCCTTGCCGCCCGAAAGGCACACCAGCCACTTGGCACCGGGTTCGATCATGCCATATTTTTCAATCGCTTCGCGCGTTTGGCGCACAAGCCGCTTGCGGAGTTTTTTGAACTCCGTAGTTTGCGGTGCGCCGTAAAAAAGCGGGTGAATATCGTCAGGTTTGTCCAGCATGCAACGGGCTTAATTCAACGCGGTCCAGCGATCAAGCGGGCATGGTGTTGCGCGCTCAGTCGGGCACGTTGTCGATGCCGCTGGCCCCCCACGGATGGCAGCGCAGGATGCGGCGCGTGGCGAGCATCCCTCCCTTAAGGGCACCATGTTTTTCCAAAGCTTCCAACGCATAAGCACTGCATGTGGGATGGTAGCGGCAATTGAACCCCACCCATGGGCTAAAGACGAGGCGGTAAGCGCGCACTGGCAACGCAAGGACACGCGCAAACGGGCTCACTTCTTTTTGCCGTGCAGGATGGCGAGCGCTTTCAGGAAATCCGACTGCAGTGTTGCGAAGGGCAAGGTGGCGGTGGTGCCCTTGCGTCCGATCAAGACATAGTCGCAACCCGGTTGCGCATGGTCCGGCAGCGCCAGACGCGCAACCTCGCGCAGGCGCCGTTTCGCACGGTTGCGGGCCACCGCATTGCCAACTTTTTTTGAGCAGGTAAATCCGACCCGAACAAGACCGGGGTGATCTGCGGCGTCGCGCCTGCGCATTTGGACCACAAAACCGGGAGTTGCGGTATGCGCCGTACGGGACGCGCGCAGAAAATCTGCCCGTTGCGTCAGTGTCACAGGACGCAAAGAAACCGCCGAAGCCTTGCTCGGGATGTTGGCAGGGATGCCATCCTGAGGGGTCTCCGGCGGTGTCAATGTCACAACATCAAAGGCGCGAATTACGCGCTCAACTTGCTCCGGCCCTGGGCACGGCGCGCGTTGATAATCTTGCGGCCCGCTTTTGTCGCCATACGTGCACGGAAACCGTGACGGCGCTTACGGACGAGGTTCGAAGGTTGAAAGGTGCGTTTCATCGCGGCCTACTCCACTATAGTTGTTGAGCGCACCGGAATCGGCACCACAACGTCATTTCAAGCCCGTCCTTTAATGGGGCACTGGGGTCAAGTCAAACCCTGTGGGTGACAAAAGGTGTGTTGTTGCAACATTTTCTGCCTCAGGCGTCGGGATATGTTTCAATTGCGGGGCAATCGGTCACAAACCACCTCAAACATGTCACCCGCCATCAAGCGCGCGTGATGTGGCTATCCTTACGGTGGGGAAAACGCCATCTAAAGGTAGAACAAGACGCCCTTGTGATGACTTATTAGCTAGATTGGTGCGATAGATGACAGATATGAGCAATAATGAAGCAAAAACCGGGGGCGTAACCCGCTATCTGCCCCTGATCGGCATTGCTGTGGTCGCAGCCATCGGGGCGTTCACGTTGCGCGATTACATCAGCTTTGATGCGCTGCGTGATAATCGTGAGGCGCTGATTGCATTCAGGGACAGTAATTATGTGCTGACCGCGATGGTGTTTGTGGCGGTCTACGTCACGGTTGTCGCATTTTCCTTGCCCGGAGCGATTATTGCGACGCTGACCGGCGGGTTTCTATTCGGCACAGGGCTGGGCACGATGTTCAACGTTACCGGGGCAACGTTGGGTGCAATACTGATCTTTCTCGCGGCGCGCATGGGATTGGGCGAAAAGCTAAAGACCCGGATGGAGGCATCCGACGGGGTGGTCGCCAAGATCAAGAAAGGCATTGATGAAAACCAGTGGTCGATGTTGTTTTTCATCCGGCTGGTGCCCGCGGTGCCGTTCTTTGTGGCCAATCTGATTCCCGCTTTTGTCGGCGTGCCACTTTACCGGTTTGCGGTATCGACATTCATTGGCATCATTCCCGGCACGCTGGTGTTTACGTCCGTCGGCGCAGGGCTGGGCGCCGTATTTGCCAGTGGGGACACGCCGGATCTGGGCGTTATTTTTGAGCCGCATATCTTGTTGCCGATCCTTGGGCTATGTCTGCTGTCTATACTGCCCGTGATCATCAAAGCAGTAACCGGCAAGAAGGATCTGGCGCAATGAAGCATATCAAGACAGATGTTCTGATCATCGGCGCAGGCTCTGGCGGGCTGTCGGTTGCGGCGGGTGCAGCACAGATGGGCGCGGATGTGGTTCTGCTTGAGGGACACAAGATGGGCGGGGATTGCCTGAACTTCGGGTGCGTGCCGTCAAAGGCGCTGATTGCCAGCGGCAAAGCGGCCTATGCCCAACAACACACCGTGCAATACGGGGTCGCGAATGCGCCGGGCAAGGCTGATTATGCGGCTGCCAAGGATCATGTGGCAGATGTCATCGCACAGATTGCGCCTGTCGACAGTCAGGAACGCTTTGAAGGGTTCGGCATTAACGTAATCCGCGAATACGGCCATTTCATATCGCCGACCGAAGTGCAGGCAGGCGATACGGTGATCAAGGCGCGGCGCGTCGTGATTGCGACAGGATCGTCGCCTTTGGTGCCGCCCATTCCGGGGTTGGACAAGGTGCCCTACGAGACCAACGAAACCCTGTTTGATCTGCGCGAAAAACCTGAACATCTGTTGATCATCGGCGGGGGTCCGATCGGCATGGAAATGGCGCAGGCGCATATCCGGCTGGGGTGCAAAGTGACAGTCATCGAGGGCGACAAGGCGCTGGGCAAGGATGATCCGGAACTGGCGCAGGTCGTGCTAGAGACGCTGCGCGATGAAGGCGTGGTGATCGAGGAAGACGCGCTGGCCGCCGAAATCCGCGGGAGCGCGGGAGCGATCGAGGTGGAGGCCAAGGATGGTCGCATCTTTAAAGGATCACATCTGTTGATGGCGGTGGGGCGTAAATCAAACACAGACAAGCTGAACCTTGACGTGGCCGGGATCAAGACGACCCGCAGCGGCGTTCAGGTGGATGCAGGCATGCGCACGACCAATCGCAAGGTCTATGCCATCGGGGATGTCGCGGGAGGTTTGCAGTTCACGCATGTCGCCGGATACCATGCGGGCGTGATCATCCGCTCCATGCTGTTTGGGCTGCCGTCCAAGGCGAAAACGGCGCATATCCCGTGGGCAACCTATACTGACCCCGAATTGTCCCAAGTGGGCCTGACCGAAGCGCAGGCCAAGAAAAAGCACGGCATTAACCTTGAGGTCGTGCGGTTTCACTATACCCACAACGACCGCGCGATTGCAGAGCGTAAAACCAAGGGCTTTATCAAGGTCATGGTGGTCAAAGGTCGCCCAATCGGCGCATCTATTGTCGGCTATCAGGCAGGCGAGTTGATCAACCTTTGGGCGCTGGCGCTGGCCAACAACATGAAGATGAGCCAGATTGCCGCGATGGTAGCCCCCTATCCCACCATTGGTGAAATCAACAAACGTGCAGCAGGTGCGTATTTCTCGCCACGTTTGTTTGATAGTCCAATGGTCAAACGTGTCGTTGGGTTCGTGCAAAGGTATTTGCCATGATGTGCGCGTTCACGGCAGGCCGACAGAACGGATAAGAGGCAGATGTTCAACTCTCTCTCCGGGCGGCTTTTGATCCTGACCACTGTCTTTGTAATGATAGCAGAGGTCTTGATTTTCGTGCCATCCATTGCGCGCTTTCGCGAAGATTACATGATCAACCGTCTGGAACGGGCACAGATCGCGTCGCTCGCGTTGCTGGCAGACGATATGCTGGACCCCGAGCTGGAGCAGGAGCTGCTGGAGAACGCGCAGGTGTTCAACGTGGTTCTGCGCCGCGATGAGGTGCGGCAGTTGATGTTGTCTTCGGACATGCCGCAAACCATTGCCGCGACCTATGATCTGCGTGACGCCAGTGCGCTGACGTTGATCCGCGATGCGACGTTGCGGTTGTTGAACACAAAACCAGAGGTGATCCGCGTAATTGGCGCGCCTGTCCGCGAGGCTGGATTGCTGATCGAAATCACCATGGAAACAGCCCCCATGCGCATGGCGATGCTTGATTACGGCGTGCGTATTCTGATCCTGTCAGCGGTCATTTCGGTGGTAACGGCGTTTCTGCTGTTCTTGGCCATGCGGGCCTTGCTGCTCAAGCCGATTGCCCGCGTCATTGGCCATATGCAACGCTATGCGGAGGCGCCAGAGGACGCGCGCCGGATCATCGAACCCTCGGCCGGGATAACCGAACTGCGCGATGCGGAAGTGGCGTTGCGGACCTTGCAGACAGACCTGACGCAAGCGCTTAAGCAGAAAGAACGCCTGGCGCAGCTTGGTTCTGCGGTAAGCAAGATCAGCCACGATCTGCGTAATATTCTGACCTCTGCACAATTGTTCACAGACCGCATTGAGATGTCAGAGGACCCGACAGTGAAACGGATGGCACCAAAGCTGGTCAGTTCGATCACCCGCGCCGTCCATTTGTGCGAAAGCACGTTGGCGTTCGGCAAGGCTGAAGAACCGGGCCCGACGCTGACCATGGTTGCCTTGGC
>JAFMHE010000238.1 GCA_017854675.1 Paracoccaceae bacterium
GTTGAATCCAGAAACACCAGCGCGTTGACCGTGCGTCCTGCCGCGGTCAACTGCTGGGCAAGTTCAAACGTCACGTAGCACCCCGCCGATACGGCGACGAGCGATACCGGGCCTTCGGGTTGGTGCCGGTCAATCTGGTCCAGATAAAAACGGGCGATGTCTTCGACGGTGGTTGGTGTGTCATCGCTGAGCAGGCCAACGGTTAGGCCAAACAGGGGCTGCGATGTGCCCAGCTCTTTGGCGAGCGGGCGAAAGAACGATCCGTTGTTGCCAAGAACATGCACCGCATAAAGTGGCGGTGCGGTGCCGTGGGGTTGAATCGGGATGATGACCAGCGGGTCGGTTTCGTCTGACCCCAGTGCTTTGACGACGCCGATGGGCGTTGGTTCGGCGTAGATTGCGACAGGTTTCACCCGCACGCCGAATTCTTCCTCTAGCAAGGCCAGAAGGCGCAACAACAAAAGGGAATCGCCGCCAAGGTCATAGAAGGACGCGTTGGGTGCGACGTGTTTGAGTTTCAGGATCTGGCCAAAGAGTTTGGCCACGTCATGAACCAAGGGTGTATCAATCTCTGCGGCCTCGGTCTGTGGTGCACTGCGGTCCGGGAGTGGCAGTTTTGGCGTGTCTATCTTGCCGCCGGGGGTTTGGGGCCAATGGTCAATATGAACCAGAGTGGGGCGCATATGGGCGGGCAACGCAGCGGTGATGCGCGCGGTCAGGGTCTCTGGCAGCACCGGATTGGCGGGATCGGCAGAGGAATACCACGCCATCAGGCGCTGCGGTGCGCCAGCCGGTTCGTGAACGGCGACATGCGCGCGGGCCACGTCTGCATGCGCCTCGATGACCTGTTCGATCTGGCCCGGTTCAATCCGAAAGCCGCGCAATTTGATCTGCCGGTCGGTGCGCCCGATGTAGTTGAGCAAGTGTTCGTTCCACACGACCCGGTCACCGGTTGCGTAGCTGCGCCCGATTGTCGGGTCGAAATCGGGTGTTATAAACCGCTCTGCGGTGATGTCGGGGCGGTGGATGTATCCCGATGCAACGGCAGGGCCGGAAATCCAAAGCTCGCCTTCGGTGCCTTGGGGGGCCAACGCGCCATCCGCACTGAGCACCCATGCGGCGGCATGGTTCAGCGGCGATCCGATAGGCACATGGCCGCGTTCCAGATCACCGGGTGTCAGCACATGCGCAGTGCAGGTGATCGTGGTTTCGGTGGGGCCGTAGCCGTTGACGAAAGGCAGGTCGGGGAACATCGCGCGCCAGCGGCGCAGCACCGACAGAGGGATGCGTTCGCCGCCCACAATGATCATCCGGATTGTGTCGGGCAATGCGGTTTTGCCGGTTTCCATTGCGTCGGTTAACGCGACCCAAAAGCCTGTCGGCAGGTTCAAAAGGGTGATGCCAGAGGCGGTGCAGCGTTCCAGAAACACTGAAGTTGATTGTGACATATCCGGTGTGCGCATGACCAATGTCGCGCCTGCCAAAAGCGTGCTGACGCATTCCTCGAGGGCGACATCAAAGCTGAGGCTGGCGAACTGCAAGGCGCGATCATCGGGCGTGAGTTGGTACAAGTTCTGCGCGGCAGCGGCATGGGCGGCAAGCGCCGATTGCGGGACCAACACACCCTTGGGCCGTCCGGTAGAGCCGGACGTAAAGATCACATAAGCGGCATCGTCGGGGTGGTGCGCAATGTCGGGCGCGGTGTCCGGCATTTGTGCGGTGGTATTCTGGGACAGGTTCAGGACGGGACGGTTAAACGTCAAGCTGCTGTCATCTGTGATAATCAGGCGCGCGTCGCTGTCGGTTTCGATGATGTCGAGCGTTTCGCGCGGATAGCTAGGGTCCATCGGCACGAAGGCAGCGCCGGCCTTCCAGACCGCCAGTATCGCCACCGCGAACGCAGGGCTGCGCGACAGGCAAATGCCAACGATGTCACGTTGCAGAACGCCCTGAGCGACCAGAGTATGGGCAAGGCGGTTGGCGGCGGCATCAAGGGCGCCGTAGCTAAGCGTTTCTGCCCCGTCTTGGCAGACAGCCATATGACCGGGACGCGCGGCGACCTGCTCCGCAAACAGGGTCAGACAATGCCGGGGGGTGTTGGCGCGGGCGGTTTTCTCACCTGACAACTGGTAGAGTGATTGGATTTCATCGCGGCTGAGCATGCTGATCGCGGCAATGGGGGTGTCTGGCGTCGCCGTCACCAGATTGCGCAGAAACTGCTGCATGTATTTGGCAACACGCGGTCCATCGGGAACCTGTTGGGGATCGTATTCAATGGCCAGCTTGACCTGTTCGCCGTGATAAACTGCAAGAGTAGCGGGTGTTGAGCCTTCTTCGCGCAGGTCAACCGTGCGGTTTTCCCAGCCGTTCTTGAAGGTCTTGAGTTGGGCATCCAGCGTGGTGGTCTCAAAGACAACGACCGTGTCAAACAGCGGCACGCCCGGCGGTACATCGGTTCTGGCCCGGATTTTGGTCAGCGGCGTTTGTTCAAACGGGCGCAGGTCAATCTGTTGGGTCCGCATGTCCGAAAGGATGTCGCCGATGGTCTGGCCGGGGGTCAGTTTCAGGCGCATGGGCACTGTGGTCAGGAAACATCCGACTGCGTCCTGCATGCCTTTGACCAGATGGCGCCCCGCAAGCGTATTGCCAAACACGGTATCGCCGCGCCCGGAAAAACGCGCGGTCACGACGCCCCATGCGGCCATGACCAGTGTGCTCATCGCGACACCTGCCTGTGCGGCCAGGTCTTCGAGTGCGCGTGTTGCTTCTTTGGTCAGCACCTCTGTGTAGAAAGCGCGTGGTGCCGGTTCAGCATCAAGGTTCAACAGGCCGCTGCCGCCTTCCCAGCCCTGAAGGGTGCCTGCGAAATGATCGAGACCGGGTTGTTGATCAAGCTGTGACAAGGCATCACAATGTTCGGCAAACACCAGTTTTGTGGGCAGGGGCGGCGTCTGGGGTGTTGGTCCGGGCGCGCAGTAGGTCCGGTAGCGGTCAAAAGCTTCGGTCAGGATGGGCGCAACGCTGCGTCCGTCCAGCAGCGAATGGGGAAAAGTCCAGACCAGTTTGCCCTGCCGCGCGCCCGTTTTGACCAGCGTAAAGCGAGAACTGGGATAGCGTTCTGCAGCCGTGCCTTTGGCGCGGTCCCCGGCAAGAAAGTTCTCGAACTTGGTCTGTTGTGTCGCGCTGCTGTCTTTGGTCCAGTCCAGAAAATTCACTGTGAGAGGTTGAGGTTCCTGAAGTGATTGCACCAGCGGATCCGTTTGCTTGATGACAAGGCGCAGTGCGGGGTGGATGATAAACGCATCGCTCCACGCGCTGCCCATTGCGGTCGCGTCGATCCTTTCATCCGCCATGTGGATGATGATTTGCTGCAGGTAGATGCCCGGATTGGCGGCCTGCGCGGTTTCCAGAAACATGCCTTCCTGGATGGGGGTAAGGGGGAACGCTACCGTCATCGGTTGTGCTCCGCGCAGGTCGAAAGAAAGACGAACATCAGATGCGCCCCACTGTACCAAGAAGTTCAACAATCATGGCGCTGTGCAGGGCATAGGCGAATGCCGCGATGACGATCCAGAGGATGAAAAAGATGGCGTCGTGTCGGGCATCCCAAACGTTATGCGCGCGCGACAGCCAGATGACCGCGATGTGGGACATGAGGGCCGCAAGCCCCATGCCGAACAACGCGCCGATAAGGCCCGCATAGATCACACCCGCAAGGATCAGACCCACCTGCAAGCAAGCCTTGACGGCGGACAAAACAAAGAACCGGCGCGAGTCGCCGCTGGCCAGCGCGGCCTGCGCGTATGTCATGCCGATCACTGCCGGTATCATGGCGACAGAAACAGCGACCACAACCGCGCCGCTGGCAGTATAGCGGATATCGTAAAGCTGGCTGATGATCCATGGACCGGCAAGCGCCATCAAGGCCAGCAGCGCAATCAACCCGCCCGTCAGGCCATAGCGGATGCGCTGGATCTTGTGGGCGTCTGAGGTGGTCATGTCGCGGTAAACCGGGATCATCACGCGACCAATGACGTTCTGGCCAAGCAAGATAGGAAAACTGGCGAGGAAGAAACCGATGTTATAGATGCCAAGGTCCTGTAGTGTCAGGAACTTGCCCAGAATGGCCTTGTCGCCCTGCGTTGCGAAAAAGCTGAACAGCGTGGACAGAAAAATCCATTTGCCGAACTTGATCAGCTCATGCACCGCCGGTTTTTCCCAGCGAAAACGGTTCTGGATGCCCGGCAAAAAGGCGGTCATGAGCACGAGTGTGCCGAGCGCCGTCACAAGCCCGCCCACCACAAGGGCCGCAACCGATTGCCACATCACTGCCAATAGGACCATCGACACCATACCGATAAACTGCGCCAGCAGGTTCAGCGCAGTCAGTTTGCCCAGTTGCAGGTGGCGGTGTGCGGTCTCAATCCGGGTGGGTTCAAACCCGCTGATTACCATCGCAAAGGCAGAGATCGGCAGATAGATCAACAAGTCCGGCTGATCATAGAAAACCGATACCGGGTAGGCGAGAACACAGGCCGTGATCCACAGCAAAAAGCCGCGCACGACCTGAATGGTCCATGCGGTGTTCAGAAAGTCAGGATCATCGCCGCGTTTGCTTTGTGCGATGGAAGGGCCGATGCCTACTTCGGAAAACAGGATCAGGCCAAGGGTGATCACCGAGATCAGGGCCATCAGGCCGAACGCTTCGGGGAAAAGCAGGGAGGCGAGGATCAGATTGGACGCAAGCCGCAAGGCCTGCGCGCCGCCATAGCCAAGGATCACCCATGACGACGAGCGCAACAAACGCGTGATCAGACCGTTGCCGGTCATTAGTCTGGTGGCCGTTGCACGCATAAACTGGGGTGTCGTCCTGATTTTTGGCACACGGATGTTCGATGGCCTTCCTTGGATGATCTATAGCACCGACATGGCAAACGGCGGACGAAAAAGAGGCAATTTGGGGATGATCGTGTGGCGTGGAGAGAGCTTTGGACCCTACAAAGCCCGGGTTTGCCATCCGTGGCTGAATGTCTGGTTGTTGCAAAGCGTGAGTAACTCACCATACAACACGCATAACTTGTATTTGGAGGTGAGCAGATGGCCATTGTGTCCTTGAACGGCGCCCTGAACTTGCTGCGAAATCCGGATCTATCCTTGAACGTTTTCAACGCTGATTTTTCTGCAAACCTAATCACCGTTTCAGATGGTGGGCGTGCCTTGGTGTCAAACCAATACTCGGGCGTGTTTCAGCAGGCAGATGACGGTACAATTTCCGGCACGGTTACGGGAATTATCGGGCTGTTAAAGGACGACGGGGTTTTTGCCGAAACACCATCCTCGGCGCTCCTTTTTTCGATGGGCGGGTTAAGTGTTGATGTAGCGGATTTTTCAACTGAAATACTGGCCGCTGCTTCCGCAGAGGCGTTGGAAGCCTTATTTCTGGCCGGAGATGATCTTGTCTTTGTTAATGCACCGCGCAATGGCGGCGGTGTCGATGCGGACACCCTCATCTTGGCCAATCCCGGTGTTGATGAGATACACGGGTACGCGGGCAACGACCGGCTG
>JAFMHE010000020.1:0-7591 GCA_017854675.1 Paracoccaceae bacterium
CGAAAACTGCGCGACGAAGGCAGGTCCGTCATTGCGCAGATGCAACAGGAATTCGTCTCTATTACGGGGATTTCAGCGCTAAAGATCAAGCACAACAACGTTCTGGGGTACTTCATAGAGACAACAGCAACACACGCAGAAAAGATGTTGTCACCGCCGCTTTCCGAAAAATTCATCCATCGTCAAACCACCGCCAATCAAGTGCGCTTTACCACGGTTGAGCTTTCAGAGATGGAAACGAAAATTCTGAATGCGGGGAACCGCGCGCTAGAGATTGAAAAGCGGCTCTATGATGGTCTAAAAGCTTCTGTTTTGGACAATGCCGCCCAGATTGGTGCGGCGTCGTCGGGGCTGGCCGAGATTGATCTGGCCCTGTCCCTTGCCGATCTGGCGATGGCTGAAAACTGGACGCGGCCCATTGTCGACAACAGCCGTGCCTTTGCGATTACCGGTGGGCGACATCCCGTTGTCGAACGCGCCCTTGCCCAGCAATCCGGTGCGCCGTTCATCGCCAACGATTGTGATCTAAGCGCCGAAGAAGGCGCAAACATCTGGCTGCTGACTGGCCCCAACATGGCCGGTAAATCGACTTATCTGCGGCAGAATGCGCTGATTGGTCTGATGGCCCAAATGGGCAGCTATGTGCCCGCGTCGCACGCCCACATCGGGCTAATCAGCCAGCTTTTCAGCCGCGTTGGTGCGTCTGACGATCTGGCGCGCGGCCGTTCTACTTTCATGGTTGAAATGGTTGAAACCGCAGCGATCCTTAATCAGGCAGACGACCGCGCGCTGGTGATCCTGGATGAGATCGGGCGCGGCACAGCGACCTATGACGGGCTTTCCATTGCATGGGCCACGTTGGAACATTTGCACGACGTCAACAAGTCGCGTGCCCTGTTTGCCACCCACTACCATGAAATGACCGCCCTTTCGGGCAAACTGGACGGCGTCGACAACGCGACTGTCACCGTCAAGGAATGGGAGGGTGAGGTCATTTTCCTCCACGAGGTACGCAAAGGTGCCGCTGACCGGTCCTATGGTGTGCAAGTCGCCCAGCTTGCGGGGCTGCCCGACAGTGTTATCGCCCGCGCCCGTGTCGTGCTTGAAGCGCTGGAAAAAGGTGAACGTGAAGGTGGCGCAAAACAGAAGACCCTCATCGACGATCTCCCGCTCTTTTCGGTCAACGCCACACCTGCCCCACAACCAAAACAAGCCTCGAAAGTCGAAGCCCAGCTCAAAGAAATCATCCCCGATGAATTGACGCCCAAAGAAGCGCTCGAGCTACTCTATAAATTGAAAGAAGCGGCAAAGGACTGACCCTCTACCGCTTCTTTTCGCTTTAAATACTGAAGTGAGACAGCAGCCAGATTACCCAGCCGGCAGCGATGATACGCCAACCTGCGCCGGCCGCAGCAGACGGTCATGCAGCATAAATCCTTCGGCCGCGACCTGAATGATATCACCCGCGCGCGTGCCCGGCACAGGTGCCTCGAACATCGCTTGATGATGTTGCGGGTCAAACCGGTCACCGACCTGTGGCGCGATCACCTCGATACCATGCTTTTTGAACACGTTCAGCAATTCGCGCATCGTTAGGTCAACACCTTCCAGCAACGGACCGGACACGGCGCGCTGCTCTTCGGTTGCGGCTTCCAACGCGCGTTTCATGTTGTCATAGACCGGCAACATATCGCGCGCCAATTTGGAGCCGCCATAGTTTTCGGCCTCGCGGCGATCCTTGTCAGACCGCTTGCGCGCATTTTCGGCATCCGCCAACGCGCGCATGAACCGGTCTTTGTATGTGTCACGCTCTGCGCGCAGCTCATCCAGCTCTAGCGCTTCGTCATCAATCTCTGCCTCTTCGGCGGCAAATTCTTCTGCCATCGCATCTTCGATGTTGTCGAGAAAATCGTCGTTTGTTGGATCTGCCATGTCACCCTCTAGCTCCGGTCGGACACGAGTTTGCCAACCAGCTGTGCTGTATAATTCACGATCGGTACGATGCGCCCATAATTCAGACGCGTGGGTCCAATGACCCCGACCGCACCGATCACCTTACGGTCAGCGTTCATATAAGGGGAAACGACCAAAGAGGAACCCGAAAGTGAGAAAAGTTTGTTCTCAGAGCCGATAAAAATGCGCACACCGTCGCCACCTTCGGCCAGATCAAGGAATTCGGCGATGTCCCGCTTGCG
This sequence comes from Paracoccaceae bacterium, assembly GCA_017854675.1. Taxonomy (GTDB): domain Bacteria; phylum Pseudomonadota; class Alphaproteobacteria; order Rhodobacterales; family Rhodobacteraceae; genus Sulfitobacter. Next base: position 2,196 of record JAFMHE010000020.1, read on the forward strand.
TTCCAGATCATCAAACAGGTTTTTGATCCGGGCAAGGTCTTCTTCCTCGGCCTCCCCCTTGAGCAGATTGGAGCGACCCCGCACGATCAAACGCTCGGCGTTTTCTTCACCGCCCTGCCACAAGGCAAGGCCGCTTTCGACCATTTGCTGTGCCAGTGTATCAATTTCTTGGCGCCGTTGCGTGATCTCGTGCGCGATGGAACCCTGCAATTCGCTGATCGTTTTGCCTTCAACCAGCCCATTCAGGAAATTCGCTGCCTCCCGCATAGAGCTGGGTGTTTGACCGGGCGGCGGCGTGAACAACCGGTTTTCCACATGCCCGTCAGAAAAGACAAGGACGACCAGCGCACGTTCCTGCGACAGCGATACAAATTCGATATGTTTTATCGGCGCTTCGTGTTTTGGCGTCAAAACCAGCGACGCGCCTTGCGTGACACCCGACAAAGCAGAGCCGACACGATCCAACAGCCCGCTTACATCTGCAGCATTCGTGCCCATCGTCGCGTCAATCTTTTCGCGGTCTTGTTCGGACGGATCACCCACCTCGATCATGCCATCAACGAACATCCGCAGACCCATCTGCGTCGGGATGCGCCCCGCACTGGTATGTGGAGAACCAAGAACACCCATGCATTCAAGGTCTTGCATCACATTTCGGATCGTCGCAGCGCTCACCTTCTCGCTGAACTCACGCGTTAACGTCCGTGACCCGACAGGATCACCGTTCAGCAGATAGCCTTCGACCACGCGGCGAAAAACCTCGCGTGAACGGTCGTTCATTTCTTGCAGCAGATCAGATGTTTCGCTCATTTGTATCCCTCTCCTGTTAATAAAGGGTCGCATAGGGCAAACGTCAATCGGGGTTGCGCACACATACGCCGGAACGCTATCCCCGAGATAAATCAAAAAGGATATAACATGCGTCCCTCTGGCCGGAAACTCGATGAAATGCGCCCTGTCTCTGTTGAGGTTGGGTTTACCAAACACGCCGAAGGGTCGGCGCTGATCAAAATGGGCGACACCCATGTGCTGTGCACCGCGACGATTGAAGACCGGGTGCCGCCGTTTATCAAAGGTTCCGGGTTGGGCTGGGTCACTGCCGAATACGGCATGCTGCCCCGCGCTACAAACACGCGCATGCGGCGCGAGGCGACTACGGGCAAGCAAGGTGGTCGTACCGTTGAAATCCAGCGTTTGATTGGCCGTTCCCTGCGCGCCGGTGTCGACCGTGTCGCCTTGGGCGAACGTCAGATCAGCATCGACTGCGATGTCTTGCAGGCCGATGGCGGCACGCGTTGCGCGTCGATCACTGGTGGTTGGATCGCGCTGCGGTTGGCTGTGAACAAGCTGATGAAAGCGGGCGATGTGATCAGCGATCCGCTGGTATCCCCTGTCGCGGCGATCAGCTGCGGCATCTACGCGGGCCAAGCTGTACTGGACCTTGATTACCCCGAGGATTCAGAGGCTGGTGTTGACGGTAACTTTATCATGCTGGAGTCCGGTCAACTGATCGAAGTCCAAATGAGCGCAGAAGGATCGACATATTCCCGCGCGCAGATGAACGAACTGATGGACCTTGCCGAAAAAGGCGTTGCCGAACTGGCTGTGATTCAGAAAGCCGTCACTGCATGACCCGCAAATTCACAGAACGCCGCATCCTGATTGCCACGCATAACGCCGGCAAGCTTGAGGAAATGGAGCAACTCTTTGCGCCGCTCGGCGTTTCTGTGGTTGGCGCGGCTGAGATGGGTTTGGATGAGCCTGACGAAACCGAGACCACTTTCATCGGCAACGCGCGTATCAAAGCGCGCGCTGCTGTTGCGGCGACGGGCCTGCCTGCCCTAGCAGACGATTCCGGGATTGAGGTTGAGGCGCTGAATGGCGCACCGGGTGTCTACACCGCTGATTGGGCCGAAACGCCAAACGGGCGCGATTTCATCATGGCAATGACCAAAACCCACACCCTGCTGGAGGAAGCGAACGCACCGCATCCGCGCCGCGCCCGTTTTTGCGCGACTTTGGTTTTGGCATGGCCAGACGGACATGACGAAGTGTTCGAAGGGACCGTGAATGGCACACTTGTCTGGCCAATGCGCGGCACAGTTGGTCATGGTTACGATCCGATGTTCCAGCCAGACGGCCACGACATCACATTCGCTGAAATGGACTTTGCGCAGAAGAACGCGATCAGTCATCGCGCTGATGCCTTTGCCAAGCTGATTGCAGGCTGCTTTGACGGATAACTTTGCAGAAGATTGGCGCGCGGGTGGTTTCGGCCTTTATATCCACTGGCCGTTCTGCGAGGCGAAATGCCCCTATTGCGATTTCAACAGCCATGTCAGCAAATCAATCGACCAACGCGCATGGCGTGATGCCTATCTATCAGAGCTGAAACGCGCCGCATCAGAGACTGATAATCGCATTCTGAACGCCGTTTTCTTTGGCGGCGGCACGCCCAGTTTGATGGACCCTGATATTGTCGCGGATATCATTACCACGATCAAATCTCTTTGGCCGACGGGCAATGATCTGGAGATCACACTTGAAGCAAATCCAAGCTCTGTCGAGGCGGGTCGTTTCGCCGCGTTCCGACAGGCGGGTGTTTCGCGTGTTTCGATGGGCATTCAGGCCCTGAATGACGTCGATCTAAAGCGTCTTGGCCGCATACATTCAACAGACGAAGCATTGGCTGCATTCGATGTTGCGCGAAATGCATTTGAACGGGTCAGTTTTGATCTGATCTATGGTCGGCAAAATCAAACGCTCAAAGCCTGGGAGGCAGAGCTGAATCAGGCTCTAAACTTAGCGATAGACCATATTTCTCTGTACCAGCTTACAATCGAAAACGGCACTGCGTTTGGTGATCGCTACGCCCGCGGTGGCCTGCGCGGCCTGCCTGACGAGGATCTGGGTGCGGACATGTACACCCTCACCCAAGAGATATGCGATGCGCATGGGTTTCCGGGCTACGAAGTGTCGAACCATGCCCGCGATGGCGCGCAATCACGACATAACCTGATCTATTGGCGCTATGGCGATTACGTCGGGATCGGACCGGGTGCGCATGGTCGTATTACCGTTGACGGGCGAAAATGGGCCACAGAGGCCTACAGCAACCCGAAAAGATGGCTGGATGCCGCCGCCGATGGGCTGACAGAAAAACCCCGCATTTCGCTGAACCAGCAAGATCAGGCAACAGAGTTTCTGCTGATGGGTTTGCGGTTGAAAGAAGGCATCGACCTAAACCGCTTTGCCACACTCTCTGGCGCGCCACTATCGGATGAAAAGCTGGCGCATCTCTCGGACATTGGCATGATCACCGTCAAGCAAGAGCGCCTGACTGTTACCAATCAGGGCTTTATGGTGCTGAATGCAGTGATCGAAGGTCTATTGCCAGATTAACTGCCGCTTAGAATGCGACAAAGCTCATCCAACTCTTCAAGCGTTTTGTACGATATAGAAAGCTGACCGCTTTCCTGACCAGGTTTGTGGTCAAGGCGAACTTTCATGCCCAAAGTCGCCGACAAGTCACCCTCAAGTGCTTTGGTGTCGGCATCTTTCTCCGCCGGTGCCTGCCTGACAGTCTCAGCAGAAGGCGCGGATTTCGCAACCGCTGCCTTCTTAACCAGCGCTTCAGTCGCACGCACAGACAACCCGCCTTTGACAATCTGCTGGGCAAGTTTCATCGGTTCGTCAGATGAGATCAAGGCGCGCGCATGACCCGCGCTCAGATCCCCGCCACGGACCAATTCCAAAACATCGTCCGGTAGATTTAACAGCCGCAAGAGGTTGGCAATATGGCTCCGGCTTTTGCCCAAGGCCTCTGCCATCTTCTCTTGGGTATGTCCAAATTTATCCATCAGCTGGCGATAACCAGCGGCCTCTTCAATCGCATTCAGATCAGCACGCTGGATGTTCTCGATGATTGCGACTTCCAGCACTTCTACGTCGCTGAATTCGCGCACAATCACCGGCAATTCATGCAGTTGCGCAATCTGCGAAGCACGCCAGCGGCGTTCGCCTGCAACAATTTCAAATGTTCCGTTTTCGCGCTTGCGGACGATCAATGGCTGAATAACGCCTTTCTCTTTGATCGACGCAGCCAGATCATCCAGATCACCACTCTCGAACCGTTTGCGGGGCTGATCCGGGTTTGGTGAAATCTGCTCAATCGGAACTAGACGCTCCGCTGCACCGACGCCTTGCGCTGCAACTGCTTCTGTCTCGGCAACATCCGCCATAAGTGCTGATAATCCACGGCCCAAGCCGCGCTTGCGATCCTGTCTATCTACCATTTTTCCGCTCCTTACGCGTTGTTTTCTATTACTTCTTGCGCCAGCGCGCGATAGGCAACCGCACCCTTGGATTGTCCGTCATATGACAGAACCGGCATGGCAAAACTTGGCGCTTCGCTCACACGGACATTGCGCGGGATCATCGTCTTGAACACAAGATCACCCAGATTGGACCGCGCGTCCATCTCAACCTGCTGGGACAGGTTATTGCGACGGTCATACATCGTTAGCACAACACCTTCGATCCGCAGTTCTTTGTTGCCGGTTTGACGCACTTCGCGGATAGACATCATCAGTTGCGATAAACCCTCAAGGGCGAAAAACTCGCTCTGCAAAGGGACCAGAACCGAATGCGCGGCAATCATCGCGTTCACTGTCAATAGGTTCAGCGATGGTGGGCAATCGATCAGGATATAGTCAAACGCGAAATCATCCATCTGGGTTTGACGCAGCGCATCATGCAAAAGGTAGCTGCGCTTTTCATTTGATATCAGTTCAATATCCGCAGAGCTGAGATCAACGGTCGCGGGTACGATATGCAGACCCTCAAATTGCGTGGACTGAATCATCTCTTTCAGATCAATATCTTCAAGCAGCAATTCATATGTGGTGAGATCGCGATCTTCCAGCTCAATCCCGAGGCCGGTCGAGGCATTGCCCTGCGGGTCAAGGTCGACAACAAGCACACGCTTACCAACCTCGGTCAGCGCCGCAGCCAGATTGATGGTCGTCGTGGTCTTGCCAACGCCGCCTTTTTGGTTTGCTATTGCAATAATCTTTGGCCCTTTCGGGCGAGACAGGTCAGACACGGACAATATCCTCGACTTTCAAAATTGCGGCAGCAGGATGTGTTTTACTTTTAATGGCCTCACAGCGATATGACCATGCTTTCTGTGCTTCTTCATGCTCCTTCTCCCAGTTCTCGCCCTTGAGAAACAGCGCAGTTCCGGAAGTTTTCAGGTGCTGTTCGGCATAACCAAGTAATTCAGACAGGCTCGCAAGAGCACGCGCAGAGATGATATCAGCCTCCATCGGTGCTTGCGCCTCAATGCGCGCACTGACGACAGTCGCTTTCAGATCAAGCTCGCGTATAGCTGATCT
>JAFMHE010000020.1:8047-25230 GCA_017854675.1 Paracoccaceae bacterium
AGCTCACTGTAATCAAACGCATCAGGAATGCGATGCGCCTCATCGCGTTGCAGAACATCAATTTCCTTCTGCTGCCGCGAAAGGTAATTTGAATACAATGCGTCCCGCTCCAATTGGCGCTTGACCTCTTCACTCACATTCGCCAACTCGGGCAGCAAAGGAATAATACCCTCAAAATCGACGTCCGGGAATGCAAGCAATTGCAGACCTGTCCGCCGGTTCCCGTCCTGATTAACCGAAATTCCAGCAGCGACCGCCTCCTTGGGGGTAAAGTCCTTTTTCATAAGAACTGTTTTTGCTGATGAAAGCTGCTGATTCTTCTCTTCAAATATTTCAGCACGCACGTTTGACACGCAACCCAAAGACATCGCCAAAGGAGTCAGGCGTTGATCCGCGTTGTCAGCGCGCAGCGAAAGCCGGAACTCGGCGCGCGATGTGAACATGCGATAAGGTTCTGTTACACCGCGCGTTGTTAGATCATCAATCATAACGCCAATATAACTTTGGGCCCGGCTGAACACCGTGGGAGCTCGACCTTGTGCGGCCAAAGCTGCGTTCAATCCAGCGACCAAACCTTGCGCCGCAGCTTCCTCGTATCCAGTCGTTCCATTGATCTGCCCAGCGAGGTACAATCCCTTGATTGTCCCAATCTCCAGAGTTGACCGCAAGGCGCGCGGATCAATGTAGTCGTACTCAATCGCATAGCCAGGTTGCAGGATAACCGCCTCTTCGAGACCTTTCATCGAATGCACATAGTCCGCTTGGACCTCTACAGGCAAAGAGGTGGAAATACCGTTCGGGTAAATTGTATGATCGTCAGCGCCCTCAGGCTCAAGGAACACCTGATGCTCGGACTTGTCTGCAAATCTAACCACTTTATCTTCGATGGATGGACAGTATCGCGGCCCCACACCATCAATATGCCCACCATACATAGCCGACCTGCTGAGGTTCGCACGAATAATCTCATGCGTTTTCTCATTCGTATGGGTTATCCCGCAGGAAATCTGCGGCGCCGAAACGCTCTTAGACAAAAACGAAAATAGAACCGGATCATCGTCGCCGGGCTGCATTTCCAAATCTGTCCAGTCAATTGTTCTGCCATCCAATCGCGGCGGTGTGCCTGTTTTCAGGCGCCCCATTGGCAAACCAAAACTGTCCATGCGCGCAGCCAATAGCTCAGACGCCTTGTCCCCCATGCGCCCACCAGATTTCGCAACATCGCCGATGTGGATAACACCGCGCAAAAACGTGCCGGTCGTCAGAACCACAGCTGAAGAATGAATTTCAGTTCCATCAGCGAGAACAACACCAACGACACGCTTGTCCTGCATCATCAGGTCGACAACTTCGCCCTCTAAGATGCTAAGGTTCTCTTGCGCTTCTATTTCAGCAAGCATCTCTCTTTGATAAATCTTGCGATCCGCCTGCGCCCTCGGCCCCTGAACCGCAGGTCCCTTGCGACGGTTCAGCAGACGAAACTGGATACCAGCCTTGTCTGCAACGCGCGCCATAACACCGTCCATTGCGTCAATCTCACGAACCAGATGCCCTTTGCCAAGCCCCCCAATCGCTGGATTGCAGGACATCACACCAATTCCATCACGCTTCATCGTAACAAGCGCCGTAGTTGCACCCATGCGGGCAGCCGCATGCGCAGCCTCCGCGCCCGCATGACCGCCACCAATAACGAGGACTTCAAAATGTTTCACGTGAAACACTCCATTCTCAAAAGCCTACTTCCCAAGACAGAAGCTGGCGAATATTTCATCCAAAAGATTCTCGACATCGACATGCCCCACAAGCACTTCAAGCGCCCGCGTGGCCAAACGAAGCTCTGCCGAAGCGATGTCATATAGGTCAGGACCGCCTTGCAGGATTACCTTCACTTCTGTCAGATTCTGCTGTGCCTCCACAAGAGCAATCCTGTGACGTTCATGCGTTGCCAGACCGGCGGACTGGCTGCGTTCCAGCAGCGTCTGCTGGATATCCGCGATCAACTCACTGACACCAAAGCCTGTTTTGCCTGAAATCGATCGTTCAGTGGAACCAGATACATCCGCCTTTGGCCGCAAAACGATGTCGTCTTTCTGCGGTTCAAAAGGCAGTGCGTCCCCTTCAGCAATCAGGAAAACGCGGATGTCAGCAGTCTGCGCCCGCTGGATCGCACGTTCAACTCCCATCGCCTCTACTTCGTCAACGGTGTCACGCAGGCCGGCAGTATCAAGTAACGTCACAGGCAGCCCGCCAAGATCCATACGAACTTCGATCACATCCCGCGTCGTGCCCGCAATATGCGACGTAATCGCAGCGTCCCGCCCAGCCAGTGCATTCAGCAGCGTTGATTTTCCAGCGTTCGGCGGGCCAACGATTGCAACCTCAAATCCTGTCTTGATCCGCTCCGCGACATGTGTCCCGGCGATTTCTTTTTCAAGGGCGCGCGCCACACCGTCCAGCAGCGTATTGACCTCAGGCGTCACATCAACGGGAACGTCTTCGTCGGCAAAATCAATCGTTGCCTCCAACAATGCTGCGGCCCTAATCAAATCCTTGCGCCACAATCCGACCAGCGCGCCAAGGTGCCCCGACAGAACGCGCAGCGCCTGCTTCCGCTGCGCTTCGGTTTCAGCCTCAATGAGATCCGCCAGCCCTTCGACTTGGACCAAATCAAGCCGTTCGTTTTCAAGTGCGCGGCGCGTGAACTCCCCCGGCTGCGCCAGACGAGTGTCAGGAAATGTCGAAAGCAATTCGAGACAGGCCCGCATCACAGCAATGCTGCCATGCAAATGAAATTCTACAACATCCTCGCCAGTGAAACTGTGTGGCGCTGCAAAATTCAGAACTAGTGCCTGATCCAACACGTCACCAGACAGATTTCGCAAATCGCGCAAGGCAGAACCACGCGGTTCCGGCAAAGGACCCGCGATCTGCCGCGCTATTTCATGCGCAGACGGCCCAGACAGGCGTACCACAGATACACCAGCCCGACCCGAAGCTGTTGCTTGGGCAAAAATCGTGTCCATCAGTATAACCTATTGTTATTATTAAATAACTCAGGTGTTCATTGAGTCAAAGAAGTCTGCGTTCGTCTTTGTCTGCTTTAGCTTTCCGATCAGGAATTCAATCGCATCTGTTGTCCCCATCGGGTTCAGAATACGGCGCAGGACGAATGTCTTTTGCAGATCAATCTTGTCCACCAGCAACTCTTCTTTGCGGGTACCGGATTTGAGAATGTCGATCGCCGGGAAGACGCGTTTGTCGGCAATCTTGCGATCCAGAATAATCTCGGAGTTGCCTGTGCCTTTGAATTCTTCAAAGATAACTTCGTCCATCCGTGACCCTGTATCAATCAGGGCCGTCGCGATGATGGTCAGCGATCCACCTTCTTCGATGTTCCGTGCCGCACCAAAGAAACGCTTGGGGCGTTGCAATGCGTTGGCATCCACACCACCGGTCAGAACCTTGCCAGAAGACGGCACAACTGTGTTGAACGCACGGCCCAGACGGGTAATGGAATCCAGCAGAATAACAACATCGCGCTTGTGTTCGACCAGACGCTTTGCCTTTTCGATGACCATTTCGGACACCGCGACGTGACGCGTTGCAGGCTCGTCAAAGGTCGATGATACAACTTCGCCTTTGACAGAGCGTTGCATGTCGGTGACTTCCTCGGGACGTTCGTCGATCAGCAAGACGATCAGATAGCATTCCGGGTGGTTCTGTTCGATGGAATTGGCGATGTTCTGCAGCAGAACTGTCTTACCTGTGCGCGGCGGTGCCACGATCAGGGAACGCTGCCCCTTTCCGATGGGTGCGATCAAATCAATGATGCGGGACGAACGGTCTTTGACCGTCGGATCCTCGAACTCCATCTTGAGACGCTCATCAGGGTAAAGCGGCGTGAGGTTTTCGAACGCAACCTTGTGGCGCGCCTTCTCAGGCTCCTCAAAGTTGATCTTGGTGACCTCGGTCAGGGCAAAGTAACGCTCGGTGTCGTCAGGGGCCTTAATCAGCCCCTCAATGGTGTCTCCGGTCCGCAAGGACCACTTGCGCGCCATCTCGGGCGACACATAAATATCATCGGGGCCCGGCAGATAGTTTGCCTCGGGCGAGCGCAGGAAACCAAAACCGTCCTGCAAGACTTCCAGAACACCGTCACCAGAGATTTCCCAGCCCTCGTCCGCACGTTCGCGCAGGATCTGGAACATCATCTCGCCCTTGCGCATGGTGGATGCGTTTTCGATCTCAAGCTCTTCGGCCATCGCCAGAAGGTTCTTGGGCGTCTGCGCCTTTAGATCAGCAAGGTTAAGGGTATCTGTTGTCATGAAAGACCTCGTTCAGCCCAAGCGGAAACCGCTGGCTGAGGGAAATTTGGAAAAATAAGCAGCTAACACCCCCTCGGACGAAGCGGTAAATGACCTATAAGATCGGAGAGCCGTTCTGTCAATGTCGTCAGAAACCGGTGCCGGTAATCGCTATCAGAATTTCACGACAACCGAGAAAACGATAACGATCATCAAAACTGTCGGCACTTCGTTCATCATCCGGTATTGCCTGCCCGTCAGATGGTTTTCGCCCTTCGCAAATGCCTTGACCCGGCGTGACAGCCAGACGTGGAACACAGTCATGGCGACAACCCCGAACAGTTTGGTCCAGGGCCAGATCATCGACCAGCTGACAATCCCCGGTGTCAGGACCAACAACAAACCAAATCCCCATGTCGCCATCATCGCGGGTTTCATGATCACATTGGCCAGCTTGCCTTCCATCATCGAAAACAACGCATGGGTTTCCCCTTCGACGCCGACCTTTTCGGTGTGATGCACAAACAGGCGCGGCAGATAGAACAACGCCGCCATCCACGAGATGACCGAGATGATGTGAAACGCTTTGACCCAAGGGTACGCGGTGGCAAGGAGGTCTGACATATCCTACTCCGATCTCTATGCCCTTCTTATAATATATAAAGAAAGAAGAAAGATGATGTGTTTGTAGAGAGCAGCTTTTCTGTGGATTATTGATTTATCCCGACAGTTGTTCACCGTAGCGATGCCAGATGTAAGCCTGTTGATAACCTGTCTTGCAACTCAATAAACACTCATACTATCAAATGCTTAGAAATGTATTCTATCCAAGCTCGTGTGTGCAAACCGATGTATATCAATCGAACAAAGCGATTCCTCCCACGGACATAATTATCCCAATCCACCGGTGTTGGAATCGATGTGAAAATGGGAAAACCCCCGTCAACTGTGAGTGTTTCGCGGTTAAGCTGGATTTTGCACCAGAAGTCCTTAATAACTCCCTAAGATCACACACAGGTTATCCCCATGTCGCCAACATTCATTCTTGCCTCCGGCTCTGCCATCCGCGCACAGCTGTTGCGGCAGGCGGGCATGACGTTTGATACAGTTAAGCCGCGCGTTGATGAACAGATGATCAAAGACGCGCTTGTGGCCGAGGGCGCGACCCCCCGTGATATCGCAGATACGCTCGCAGAAATGAAGGCCCGCAAGGTCAGTGAAAAACATCCCGGTGCGCTGGTAATGGGCGCGGATCAGGTGTTGGACCTCAAAGGCACCATGCTGTCGAAACCGAATGATATTGACGATGCGCGCGCCCAGCTCAAGATGATGCGTGGTCAGCAACATTCGCTTTTGTCGGCGGCGGTGATCTATGAGGATGGCAAACCGATCTGGCGGCATGTGGGTCAAGTACGGTTGCGCATGCGTGACATATCTGACGCCTACCTTGACGATTATCTGGGCCGAAACTGGGACAGCATCCGCCACGCCGTCGGGTGCTATAAACTGGAGGAAGAAGGCGTGCGCCTGTTCTCCAACATCCAAGGCGATTATTTCCACGTGCTGGGCTTGCCTTTGCTGGAATTGCTGAACTACCTGACCCTAAGAGGAGACCTGCCCGCATGAGCCTGACGAACATCCCCCTTGCCGGCGTGATCGGATCACCGATTGTTCAATCACGCTCCCCTCAGGTGCACGGTCATTGGCTCAAGACTTACGGCATTCGTGGTCACTATATCCCGATGAATGTGGCACCTGATGATTTGGAAAACGTGATCCGTACATTGCCACGTATGGGGTTCGTCGGGGTCAATGTGACCTTGCCCCACAAAGAGGCGGTAATGCAGATCGCTGATCTGGTCACGGACCGGGCGATCTTGATCGGGGCGTCGAATACGTTGATCTTCCGTAAGGATGGCAAAATTCACGCCGATAACACGGATGGCTACGGTTTTCTGGAAAACCTCAAAACCGGCGCGCCGGGGTGGCAGCCCAAGGCGGGTCCAGCGGCCGTTCTGGGCGCAGGCGGTGCTGCGCGTGCGGTCATTGCATCGCTGTTGGATGCAGGTGTGCCTGAAGTCCGCCTGTCCAACCGCACGCGGGTGCGCGCCGAAAAACTGCGGTCCGATTTTGGCAGCCGCGTGCGCATCTATGACTGGGTGCAGGCCGGCAATATGATTGATGACGCTGCTTTGCTGGTGAACACCACGTCGCTGGGTATGATGGGCAAGGGTGAATTGCGCGTCCCGTTAGACGGGCTTGGTCCGCAGACCATTGTGACTGATCTGGTCTATGCCCCCCTTAAAACCCGTTTGTTAGAGACTGCTGAACAGATCGGCTGTGTCACCGTCGACGGCCTTGGCATGTTGTTACATCAGGCGGTTCCGGGGTTTGAGCGGTGGTTCGGCCAGCGCCCTGTCGTCGACCGTGCCACCCGTGCGGCGGCGTTGCGCTGATGTTTCTTTTGGGGCTGACCGGGTCGATTGGCATGGGTAAATCCACCACCGCCGCCATGTTCGCCGATGCGGGCTGTGCGGTGTGGGATGCGGATGCGGCAGTGCACCGGCTTTATTCTGCCGGTGGCGCAGCAGTTCCCCTGATTGCAGACGCATTTCCCAGTGCAATTGTTGATGGTGCCGTGTCGCGAACAGTGTTGAAAGAGATCATCGGTGCCGACCCTGCTGCGCTGAAAAAGATCGAACAGATTGTGCATCCTTTGGTAGCACAGGATCGTGCTGCGTTCATCAAAGCGTCGGACGCTGAAATCATCGTGCTCGACATTCCGCTGTTGTTTGAGGGCGGTGGCGAAAAACGTGTCGATGCCGTAGCTTGCGTGATCGTCGATGACGCAACGCAAAGGGCGCGTGTGATACAACGGGGCACCATGACGCCAGAGCAGTTTGAAACCATCAAGGCCAAACAAATGCCAGCGGAAGAAAAAGCCGCCCGCGCCGAGTATGTTATTCGCACCGATACGGTTGAAGGCGCGCGGCGTCGCGTCCAGGATGTGATTGCCGACATCAAGGAGAAACAGCGCCATGCGTGAGATCGTCTGGGATACAGAAACAACCGGTTTTGACCCCGAAAGCGGTGACCGCATTGTCGAGATTGGTGCGGTTGAACTGATGGGCCATGTCGCCACGGGCCGCACCTATCACCAGTATATCAACCCCGAACGCGGCATGCCCCAAGAGGCGTTCGAGGTGCACGGGTTGGGCGATGATTTCCTGCGCGACAAACCCAAGTTCGCGCAGATCGGACGTGATTTTCTGGCCTTTGTCGGTGATGCAAAGCTGATCGCGCATAATGCGTCGTTTGACATGAAATTCATCAACGCAGAACTGAAATGGGCTGGCTTGCCTGCAATTCCGATGGAACGCTCGCTTGATACATTGGTGATCGCGCGCAAACGGTTTCCCGGATCACCTGCGTCACTGGATGCGTTATGCCGCCGGTTCAGCATCAACAATGAGGCCCGCACCTTGCACGGTGCCTTGCTCGACAGTGAAATTCTGGCCGAAGTTTATCTGGAATTGATTGGCGGGCGGCAGCCTGATTTCGCGCTCTCGTCACAGCCAGAACGCAAAGCTGGCGATGTTGGTGAATGGACCGCGAAAGCGCGCCCAACGCCCCTGCCCTCACGGCTTACCAAAGCCGAAGCTACCGCGCATGCAGAGTTCGTCAGCAAGCTTGGCAATGATGCGATGTGGGTCAAAACGTAAAAAGCCCCGGCGATAACCGAGGCTTTTCAAGACGATTAACTGAATAAAGTTCAGGCGTCCGCTTTTGCCGGCGTTTCAGCCTGACGGCGCGCAATCTCGTTCCGGTACAGCGACAGAAAGTCGATGTTCTCAAGGTTCAGCGGCGGGAAGCCACCGTCGCGTGTCACGTCGCTGACCACACGGCGCAGGAACGGGAAAATCATGCGCGGGCATTCGATCAAAAGGAACGGGTGGATTTGATCATCTGGCACGTTCTCGATGTGGAAAATACCGACATAGTCGATTTCCAGCACGAACAGCGTCGCATCGCCGTCTTTCGCCTTTGAGGTCACGTTCAGCTTGATCGAGCTTTCGTATTGATTGTCGGTCGTGCGCTTTTTCGCGTCCAGGTTCACCTGGACTTGCACGTCGGGCTGCACATCGGCGGCAGCACCTTTTTGCGCCATGATGTTTTCAAACGACATGTCGCGGATGAACTGACCCAACACGCGCATGACGGGGGGCGTTGGTGCTACTGCTGTTGCTTCTTCTTCGGCCATGGAAAACTCCGTTCGGGCTATAATTCACTAAATCCCGACCCGCTTAGCAGGTCGGCGTTCTGCCCTCAATCCTTCGGTGTGGTTTTGGGCTCCGGTTTGTGTTTGGTCCAGCCAGAAGAGCCTTTAGGCGCGTCATTTTCAGATATTTCATGGTAATCGACATCAATAATATCGCCCTGTGCCGACGTGTGAGTTGGCCCCGCTGCATGCGCCGGACCACCGGGTGTGCCGAAACTCTGGATATTCACGCGGGCACGGATCGCCCTGAACGCGGCGGACCGCACGGCGGGGATCAGCAATGAAAAACCAACCGCATCGGTAAAAAACCCCGGCGTTAGCAACAATGCGCCTGCAAAAAGGATCATCGCACCATGCACCAGCGGCTCTGTCGGGTCGCGCATGTCCGAGAACGAACTGCGCAGTTGCCCCAGCGCCATTGCCCCTTGGGTCCGCACCAGAAACGTACCTAAAAACGCAGTGACCAGCACGATCAATAGCGTTGGCCACAGCCCGATTGCACCGCCTACCTGAATGAACAAACCGATCTCGATCAGCGGAACGGCGATAAAAGCGATCAAAAGCCACATAAGCTTTCTCCAATTAGGGTGAGGCAGAGTGGACGAATGCCCCGTCAGCACCTACATAAGGCATCAACCGATACGTTTAAACACTTTGCCCCCATGAGGTCCCGATGAATTCACCTATGATCCAGCTTTTGGTGTTGGCCGGAATTGCTGTGTTCCTGATCCTGCGTTTGCGCAATGTGCTTGGCACACGCGAGGGGTTTGAAAAGCCGCCCGTCGTGGACAGCCCCACCGCCGCGCGCAGCAAACCGGCATTCGAGGTGATCGAAGGCGGTCCTGACCTCGACATCACAGACCACGTTCCAGACGGCAGCGATGCAGCCAAAGCACTGGCCAGCATGAAACGCATTGAGCCGTCTTTTGGCGTCAGTGATTTTTTGGGCGGTGCGCGCGGCGCCTACGAGATGATCGTGATGGGGTTCGAGCGGGGCGATCTGGCTGATATTCAACCATTCCTCTCTGAAGAGATCTACGAAAGCTTTGTTGACGGTGTCGCAGCGCGCGAAGATCAGGGTTTGACGATCGAGGCAAACTTTATCGGTGTGCGCGAGATGGAGCTGATCAACGCGACGTTCGACAACGACACCAAGGAGGCTGAATTGACGATCCGCTTCGTTGCTGAACTGACCTCGGCGGTGCGCGACAACGCAGGTGATATTGTCGAAGGCAGTCTCACGGATGTGAAAAAGCAAAAAGATGAATGGGTGTTTGCCCGCATCATGGGCTCGGATGATCCGAATTGGCTGTTGGTTTCTACAGACGGTTAACCCATGCCATTGGCGTGATGGTTTTGACGGGGGTCGCGGTTGCGGCCCCCGTTCATGCGTCCGATGTCCGGTACGAAGTGATGCAGTTCGATCAGCTTGATGGCTGGGCGGATGATGATCACGCCGCCGCACTTGTAACATTTCAAAACACCTGTGGGGACATGCGGGGCGCTGATTGGATTTCCTTGTGCGCCTATGCGAAAACCGACCCCGAAGCGCGGCAGTTCTTTGAACTGTTCTTTCGCCCTGTCCTGATGGACGACGGCAAAGATGCGCTGTTCACAGGATATTTCGAACCTGAATTGCAAGGCGACCGCTACCGGTCATCGCGATACCGCTATCCGGTCTACAAGATGCCGCCCGAAGCGTTGGTCAACACCCCATGGCTGACCCGACGCGACATCTTGAACAGCAGCATTATGCAAGGCCGCGGTTTGGAAATTGCATGGGTCGATGATCCCGTCGAACTGTTCTTTCTGCAAATTCAGGGGTCTGGCCGCATCAAGCTGCCTGATGGCAGTTTCAAACGCGTAGGTTATCGCGGATCGAACGGCCATTCCTACCGTTCCATCGGGGCAGAGATGGTAAGACGCGGTATTTACGAACCCCATCAGGTCAGCGCCGAAGTCATCAAGAACTGGGTGCGCCGCAATCCGGGTGAGGGCGAGGAGCTGCTATATCACAATCCATCCTACGTTTTTTTCCGCGAAGTCAGCCAAGTACCTGCTGACCGTGGCCCGCTGGGTGCGATGAACCGGTCCATCACAACGATGCGGTCGGTGGCGATTGACCCCAGCTTTGTGCGGCTTGGTTCTCCTGTCTGGATCGAAAAGGACGGGGAAACGCCGTTGAACCGCTTGATGATCGCCCAAGACACAGGATCGGCCATCAAAGGGGCGCAGCGCGCCGATGTGTTCACCGGAACAGGCGATGCGGCAGGGCGCGAGGCTGGAAAACTGCGTGATCCAGGGCGTTTGGTCGTGCTTATGCCGATCCAAAGCGCCTATGCGCTGCTGCCTGAGTCCGCGATATGAAACATCGGGGTTTGAACGCAGATGATCTTGAGCTGTGGCGCAGAGTGACGGACCGGACCGAGAAGATGGACCTTAAGTCCCTGTTCACGCCAGCCATTGACGCGCCACGACCATCGCACACCACCTTACGCCGGTCAAAATCCGCGATGCTGGGTCAGGATAGTGGCAAGCCAAAGCGCGCCGGGTCACAAATGACGCCCGCGTTCGCCGATCCGCTTGGCCCCGCCTCTGTGCAGATGGACAAACGTGCATTTACCAAGCTGCGACGGGGCAAGATCAGGCCAGAAGGCAAGCTGGACCTGCATGGTATGACGCTGGATCGTGCGCATCCGGCGCTGAACCGCTTTATCATGGCTGCGCGCCGGGATGATAAACGCCTTGTTCTGGTTGTCACCGGCAAGGGCAAACAGCGCGACGAAGGTGGGCCGATCCCGACACGCCATGGTGTGCTGCGCCATCAGGTTTTGAACTGGCTCAGTGTTGCGCCGCTTTCGACTTTGGTGATGCAGGTCTCTCAGGCGCATGTCAGCCATGGCGGGGGTGGCGCGTATTATGTCTATCTGCGCCGCAATCGTTAACGGCCCAAGGTCGGCCGGTACCGCATGATCCCCAAGGTCGCCAGCCCTGCCGCCAGCACATAATAAACCGCGATTGGCAGCATCTGGTCGGGAAAGTCGATCCCGAAATCAATCAGCGCGCCCGTGATCCCCGGCCCGATGGCAGAACCGAACACCATCAGCGCAGCCGCAACAGATTTGATCGCGCCGATGTGCCGCGTGCCATAATATTCAGCCCAAAAGGACGAGGTCGCAGTGCCTTGAATGCCCTGCCCGATCCCAAAGACCGTCAGACCAACGCCCGCCATGAAAATCGTATCGGCATAGGCAAGCACAGCAAAGCTTGCTCCGAACGGCAACATCTGAAAAGGCACGATCCGACTGACGCCAAAACGGTCAATCGCCCAGCCGGACGCGAATGTCGCGCCCACTGATGCGACCGTATAGATCGGCATCAGCGCAACGAACGCGACCAATTCCCATCCCTTGACCTCAACAAGGTGCACCTGCTGAAAAAACAGCGCTGTGCCCCACGCCGAGGGCCCCAGAACCATCGGGATCATCAGGAAAAACAAGCCGGATCGCAACATTTCGCGGCGTTTCCAATGCCGGCCGTGCATGCCCGCAATCTGTGCCTCGTCCGCCATGCTTTGCGGGGTGCGTTCCTGCCGCAACAGGATCAGGATCAGCGGAATGGTCGCAATGACGATGACCGCCGCCAACACCCATAAACTGCGCCAGTTTGCCACCGCAAAAAGCGCCACAAAAACCACCGGCAAGACCGCCTGCCCCGCCGCGAAACCCATTGAGGACAGCGATAACGCCTTGCCGCGCGTCGCCTCGAACCAGCGCACCATGGCGACAGAGCCCAATTGCGACATCATTCCCTGCCCTGTCAGCCGCAACGCAAAAATCACAAGGATCAAAAGCACCCATGAGGTATTTACCGCCATCGCGACACAAGCCACCGCAAGCGCAACCATCACACCCAAGGCCAAGGCGCGCACACGGAACCGGTCCGTCAACACACCCGCCCAGATCATCGCAACCGCCGACATCGTGGTGCCGATGGTGTAAATGCCACCCCATTGCCCGTCCGACAGGTCAAAATCGGTCTTAATCTCACCCGCGAATAGCGAGATAAAATACGTTTGTCCGTAGGATGAGGTAAACGTCAGCAAAAACCCCGCAAGCAGGAAAAGCCAGTTGGTGCGAATGAAGGAGAGATAGCTCATAGGTGTTTCATCTGCCCGATGCCGGGAAATGAAAAGGGAAAATGCGCCCCTGCCCCGAAACATGACCGGGACAGAGGCGGAGCGTTACAAAACGTAGCGGCTGAGGTCAGCGGAACGCGACAGTTCGCCCAGGTTCTTTTCAACGAACGCGGCGTTCACTTCAACGACGTCACCGGCGCGGTCTGGCGCTGTGAATGACAGTTCCTCAAACACCCGTTCCATCACGGTATAAAGCCTGCGCGCGCCGATATTCTCGACGGACTGGTTCACGTCAGCGGCGATCTTGGCCAGTGCGGCAATGCCATCCTCGGTAAAGGACACAGTAACCTCTTCGGTGCCCATCAACGCGGTGTACTGCAAGGTCAGCGCATTGTCTGTTTCAGTCAGGATGCGCACAAAATCCGCTTCGGTTAGCGCGCGCAGTTCAACGCGAATGGGCAGACGCCCTTGCAGTTCCGGCAGCAAATCCGATGGTTTGGCAATATGAAACGCACCTGACGCGATAAACAGCACATGATCTGTCTTTACCGGCCCATGTTTCGTGCTGACGGTCGTGCCCTCGATCAGCGGCAGCAAATCGCGCTGCACGCCTTCGCGGCTGACATCGCCACCACGGGCGTCTGATCGGGCGCAGACCTTGTCGATTTCATCCAGAAAAACGATGCCGTTCTGCTCGACCGCGTCAATCGCGGCGCGGGTCACGGTTTCGTCGTCCAACAGTTTGTCTGCCTCTTCGCTGATCAGCAATTCATAGCTGTCGGACACGGACAGACGCTTTTTCGTGGTGCGCCCACCCATCGCTTTGCCGAACAGATCGCCAAGGTTCATCATCCCGGCGCCCATGCCCGGTTGACCGGGAATATCCATCATCGGGAACGGGCTGGAGGTGTCGGCAACCTCCAACTCGATCATTGTATCGTCCAGCAAGCCGTCTTTCAGCTTTTTGCGAAACATCTCGCGCGTGCCTTCGCGGGCATCGGTCCCGGCAATCGCGTCAATCACACGTTCTTCGGCGGCTTTGTGCGCGTTGGCCTTTACGTCTTCGCGCATGTGTTCGCGGGTCATGGCAATCGCATTGTCGACCAGATCGCGGATGATCTGTTCTACGTCACGCCCGACATAGCCGACTTCGGTGAATTTTGTCGCCTCCACCTTGAGGAACGGCGCACGTGCAAGTTTGGCCAAGCGACGGCTGATTTCTGTCTTGCCGACGCCGGTAGGTCCGATCATCAGGATGTTCTTTGGATACACCTCGTCGCGCAGATCATCCGCCAATTGTTTGCGCCGCCACCGGTTGCGCAGGGCGACGGCCACCGCGCGTTTGGCATCACTCTGGCCGATGATAAAGCGGTCCAGTTCGGACACGATTTCGCGGGGGGTCAGGTCTGTCATTTCTTGATGCTTTCCACGGTGAGGTTGCCGTTGGTGTAGACGCAGATGTCTGCGGCAATCGCCATCGCGTCACGGGCGATGGCCTCGGCGTTTTTGTCGGTGCCCATCATGCCGCGCGCTGCGGCGAGGGCATAGTTACCGCCCGACCCGATGGCCGCGACGTTATGCTCGGGCTCCAACACATCGCCGGCACCGGTGATGATCAACAGTTCATTGCCGTCGGTAACGATCAGCATCGCTTCCAGTTTTTGCAGGTACTTGTCGGTGCGCCAGTCTTTGGCCAATTCCACGCTTGCGCGGGCCAGTTGACCGGGGTGGGATTCCAGTTTTGCCTCCAGCCGCTCCAGCAGTGTGAAGGCATCAGCGGTTGATCCGGCAAAGCCAGCCACGACATCAAACCCGCCGGGCGACAAACGCCGCACTTTGCGCGCGGTGCCTTTGATCACGGTTTGGCCAAGGCTGACCTGCCCGTCGCCCGCGATCACAACCTCGCCGTCTTTCTTGACGCCAATGATTGTGGTGCCGTGCCATCCGGGGAACTCGTCTTTGGCCATTTGTGTCTCCTGTTTGCTTGCCCCAATATATGGCTGCCCTGACCTGCGCACACAAGGGCGGCTGTGCTTGTTGGTCTGCGGCGTTACGGATAGCGTGATGTCATGAACGATGACAAAACCATACGTTTCTATATGGAAGAACCCCTGCGCAAGAGTGCGGCCAAGGGTGAACACAACTTTCTGCGGTTGATCGAAAATGTAGTTACTAAAGCGCATTATAGGGTCGACTATTGCGACTTTCCAAAGAACGGTGATGCGTTCCCCGGCTATTCCCTGACCCACATGATCAGCCCGCCGAATGCCAATGGATTGGTGTTCCGGCGCGTTTATCACTATCCGTTTTGGCAGATTGACGCGGTTGCGCAGCGGTGGCATTGGGATGTCGCGCGCGCGGATTTCGATCCTGATGCCGCATCAAGCGACGCGTCGCGGTTCTATAAGTTCTGGCAAAAGCGTCTGTTTCGCGATGCACCTGATAGCAGCCGGAAAGAGGGGTTTGTTTATGTTCCCCTTCAAGGGCATCTACAGCGACAGCGGCTGTTTCAAAGCTGCTCACCGATTGAGATGATCGAGCACACGCTGGCGCATTCGGGCCGCAAGGTGATCGCGACACTGCATCCCAAAGAGACCTATTCCAGCAGCGACCGCAATGCCCTGATAGCGCTGGCCAAGGTACACCCGCAACTGACCCTCGCCACCGGTGATATGGAACGTTATCTGCAAACCTGTGATTATGTCGTGACGCAGAATTCTGGCGTAGCGTTCTCTGGCTTCTTTTTTGGCAAACCGGCGTTGATCTTTGGTCAGATCGACTTTCATCATATCGCGGTACGTGCGGATTTGCAGGCGCTGGGCGATAGTTTTGACCGTATTGCGGCCCATGCACCGGACTATGAAAAATACGTTTGGTGGTTCTGGCAGGACCAGTGCATCAACGCGGGACGTGACGACGCAGAGGCCAGAATTGCAGCCCGTTTGCGTCGGTTTGGCTGGCCCGTTTAACGCAAAAAGCGCCCCGTTCGGGACGCCTTTGTATCATTTTACATCGTGTCGGGCTTAGATGGATTCTTCGATCCAGCTTTGCAGGGCTGCCTTGGGGCGTGCGCCTGCCATGTTGGAAACGACTTCGCCATTCTTGAACAAAAACAAGGCCGGAATGCCGCGCACACCCATTTGGGCAGGGGAATTCGGGTTCTCGTCCACGTTCACTTTGACGATTTTGACTTTGCCTTCCATCTCGGCGGACAGCTCTTCGAGGGAGGGGCCGATCTGTTTGCAAGGACCACACCATTCGGCCCAAAAATCCACCACGACGGGGATGTCGGAATTCTTAACTTCGGCGTCGAATGTGGCGTCTGTGACTGCGACGGTGGCCATGCTGCTCTCCTGACAGTGTATGTGTTTGTGACGTAGACCTAAGAACGGGTGGCGTCGCCGTCAAGATATGGCGTGTCATCAAAAGCGTTTGTCACAGTATCGTGCGGCAAAAACATCAACGCCCGCGTCGCCGTCCACAAGATTGCAGTGGTGATAGAGCGGGTCGGATAAATCTGCCGCATCATTTCAGCATAGGCGCCCATCTGCCGCAGAATGCCCAGTGGGCAAGCCTGCGCATCACGCGGCACAATACGGTTGGTTTTGTAGTCCACGATCAGGATTTCGGTATCGGTGATCTTGAGACGGTCAATGATGCCGAAGATCGGTTTGCCTTTGATGTGCGCAGTGACGGGCACCTCGGCCAAGGTGTCAGCCGCGAAAACGCTTGCAAGGTCCGGGTCATTCAAGACTGCCAACGCCTCTGCCTGTGCCGCATTCTGAATATCATCATGCGTTAGGTTTTGCAGAACGACATCGCGGCTCTCGGGCACAACTTGCCCCAGTTTTTCGATCAGATCATGCACCAATGAGCCATAGCGCATCGCGGCCTCTTTGTCCTCACCGGCCTCGCCCGGCAGTGCCTTTGCCCCGCCCAGATCAGAGGGCGACAGATGGGCCGGTTCAACGCAGTAGGTTGGGGCAGTTTCAACAAAAACCGGCTCTAAAGTGCCAGTTAGTGCCACAGTCAGGGGCTTTTCAACAATTGGCAGCCCGTCCCAATCACCCTCCTCAAACCTTAGCCCGCCATGATCCCCATGCGGCACGCCGTTGATGTGCGACATCGCCAGATTAGTGATTTGATACCAGTCGCTGCCATCTTTTGACAGATCACCGGCCGCCGCGATGATCAGCCATTTTTCGGCCCGCGTCATTGCAACATATAGCAGGCGCAAACGCTCTGCGAGTTGGGCGTTTTTCATGCCCTCGACAACCGTGCTGAGGGTTGCGGGCAGGTCATCTTTTGCGGGTTTCCAAACGGGCGTGCCTGCAATCTCGATGATCTCATCCTTGATCGTGACATCGCGGCGCCCGGTATCGGACAGGATCACGATCGGTGCCTCAAGCCCCTTGGCCCCATGCACCGTCATCACGCGGATCTGGTTTGAAGCTGAATCAAT
>JAFMHE010000239.1 GCA_017854675.1 Paracoccaceae bacterium
CAACCAGATCCATCGCGCCGCCCATGCCTTTGACCAGCTTGCCGGGGATCATCCAATTCGCCAGATCACCGTTCTCGGCCACTTCCATCGCGCCAAGTATGGCTGCTGCGATTTTGCCACCACGGATCATGCCGAAGGACGTCGCGGAGTCGAAATAAGCGGTGCGGTCCATCTCGGTGATGGTCTGCTTGCCCGCGTTGATCAGGTCCGCGTCTTCTTCGCCTTCAAACGGGAAGGGGCCCATGCCCAGCATGCCGTTTTCCGATTGCAGCGTGATGTCCTTGTCACCCACGTAGTTCGCCACAAGCGTCGGAATACCGATGCCAAGGTTCACATACATGCCGTCTTCCAGCTCTTGTGCGGCGCGTGCCGCCATTTGGTTGCGATCCCATGCCATTATTTCTTCTCCTTTTGGAGTTCGTCAATTATGAAGTTCAGACCCTCACGTAATTCGCGGGCACCATCGTCAGATGACTTCGTAGACGCTAGAACAGCATATGTTTGAGCAAGTGTGGCAATTACCTGGGGGTCATTGCTACTCAACAGCTCCTGTGCTTTTTCTTTTGCAATTTCTATAGCGAATACGAAATCATTTAGTTCGACGTTGTTAAAGCCGTCCATCAAATGCTCTCTTTCTGGCGAACAGTTCGCTGTTCGATGCGTTTTTCGTGCGTGCCTTGTATAATACGGTGCACATAGATGCCCGGCAGGTGAATATTGTCGGGGTCAAGCGAGCCGACAGGCACGATTTCCTCGACCTCAACCACGCAGATCTTACCGCACATCGCCGCTGGCGGGTTAAAGTTGCGCGCTGTTTTGCGGAACACCAGATTGCCGGTCTCGTCGGCTTTCCACGCTTTGACAATTGCCAGATCGGCAAACAGGCCTTCCTCGAGGATATAATCCTGGCCGTTGAATTGTTTCACTTCCTTGCCTTCGGCAATCACGGTGCCCACGCCGGTCTTTGTATAAAATCCTGGAATGCCGCAGCCACCGGCGCGCATGCGCTCGGCCAGCGTACCTTGGGGCGTGAACTCAAGCTCCAGCTCACCCGACAGATACTGACGCATGAATTCGGCGTTCTCACCGACATAAGAGCTGATCATCTTTTTGACCTGCTTGGTCTGCAACAAGATACCGATGCCAAAATCATCGACGCCTGCATTGTTGGACGCAAAGGTCAGGTTCTTGGTGCCGGCCTCTTTGATCGCCTGCAACAAGAGTTCCGGTATGCCGCACAGGCCAAAGCCCCCCGCCGCAATCAACATGCCGTCGGACAGAACACCGTCCAAGGCTTCGGCTGCTGAGCCATAGACTTTCTTCATGGGCATTTCCCTTTCAAAGATGTGTTGTTTGGCATCTTTTGAAGGGGGGCAGCGAGAGAGTCAATTTGTTCGCTGCATCTTGCGCGTCGATCGGGCGCGCCCCGGACAGCTTCCGGGGCTTCGCCGTTATTTCACTCTGCCTTTGGGGCTGATTTTTTGGCCGCTGGCTTTTTGGCTGCAGTTTTCTTTTTTGGCGCGGCTTTTCCCGCAGCAGGCTTTTTTGCTGCGGCTTTCTTGGCGGGGGCCTTTTTTTTGGCTGGAGCGATCTTTTTGCCTGCCTTGGCCGCACGCTCTGCAATCAAGTCAACCGCCTGACCGAGGGTCAAATCCTCGGGCTCGATCGTGTCGGGGATCGTCGCGTTGATCTTTTCCCACTTCACGTAAGGTCCGTACTTGCCTTTCATGACGTTGATCGGGCCACCGACTTCTGGATGTTCACCCAACTCGCGCAGCGGTGCTGCAGCCTGACCGCGCGCCCCGCGGCTTGCGACCTTTTCAGCCAGCAACTGCACGGCGCGGTTCATGCCAACGGTGAACACCTCGTCGATGCCCTCAAGGTTGGCATTCGTGCCACCCCGGTGAGACGTGGTTTCGGCGTGCTTCAAATACGGGCCATAGCGCCCGATGTTGGACCAGACCATAACGCCGTCCTCAGGATGCGGCCCGATTTCGCGGGGCAGGGACAACAGCATCAAACCCTGTTCCAGATCAATTTCTTCTGGCGGCCATTCTTTTGGCACCGATTGGCGTGGTGGCTTTTTGTTCTCTTCGGTCACCTCACCGCGCTGCACGTAGGGACCGAACCGCCCTTTGAAAACGCGAATTTCGTCACCAGCATCGGTGCCCAGCAACTTGCCCTCGGGGGGGATGGCCGACGCTTCCGCTTCTGGGTCGGGCGGGCCGAAAGGGCGCGTATAGCGGCATTCAGGATAGCTGGAACAACCAATGAACGCGCCACCAGAGCGCGCTGTCCGCATGCTGAGGCGGCCTTTTTGACAATTCGGGCACAGGCGCGGATCGCCCCCGTCCTCAAGCGGAGGGAACAGATGCGGCTCAAGGATGTCGTTGATTTTTTCCAAGACTTCCGTGATGCGCAATTCTGATGTTTCGGCAATCGCTGCAGAAAAGTCAGTCCAAAACCGG
This sequence comes from Paracoccaceae bacterium, assembly GCA_017854675.1. Lineage (GTDB taxonomy): Bacteria > Pseudomonadota > Alphaproteobacteria > Rhodobacterales > Rhodobacteraceae > Sulfitobacter. Next base: position 2,469 of record JAFMHE010000239.1, read on the forward strand.
CCCAGCACGTCTTTGTAGTTCGCGTCTGCGGCGGAAACTTTGTCCAACTGGTCTTCGAGGTCAGCGGTGAAATCATAACCGACGTAGCGGCGGAAATAATTCTCCAAGAATGCCGTGACCAGACGCCCCTTATCCTCCGGGATCAGGCGGTTGCCGTCCTTGCGGACATAGTCGCGGTCTTGGATTGTCGTCACAATACTGGCGTAGGTCGACGGGCGGCCGATGCCCAGTTCTTCCATGCGCTTGACCAGCGTCGCCTCGGTATAACGGGGCGGTGGCTGCGTGAAATGCTGCTCTGGTGTGACGGCCCGTTTGTCCATCTTGTCGCCTTGGCTGACCTGCGGCAGGCGTTTGTCATCGTCATCGACCACATCATCGCGGCCTTCTTCATAGACCTTGAGGAACCCGTCAAACAACACGACCTGACCGGTGGCGCGCAGACCGACCTGATAATCCTTGCTGCCAATCTCGACAGTCGTTCGCTCCATCCTTGCGCTTTCCATCTGGCATGCCAGCGTGCGTTTCCAGATCAGATCATAAAGTTTCGCCTGATCGCTCTCCAGTTTGAGCGAGGGCGCATCTTTGGTCATATCTGTTGGGCGGATACATTCGTGCGCCTCTTGGGCGTTCTTGGCCTTATTTTTGTAGATGCGCGGTTCTTTAGGCACGTAATCCGCGCCAAAACGGTCAGTGATCGCGTCGCGTGCCATGCCAACGGCCTCGGGCGCCATGTCGATGCCATCGGTCCGCATGTAAGTTATGTGACCGGCTTCATAAAGCCGCTGTGCTGTGCTCATTGTCTGGCGTGCGCCCATGCCGAACTTGCGGCTGGCTTCCTGCTGCAAGGTCGAGGTCATGAAGGGGGCAGATGGGTTCCGGCTGGCGGGTTTCGCCTCAACCGAAGTAACAGTCAGATCGCGGCTGGTGATCGCCTGCACCGCCATTTCGGCCTGCGTGTCGTTGGCGATGTCGAATTTATCCAGCTTTTTGCCCGCGAGCGTGGTTAAACGCGCTTCAAATTCCTGACCGCGTGGCGTGGCAACCAGCGCCTTGACGGTCCAGTATTCACGGTTCTTGAATGCCTCGATCTCCATCTCGCGCTCGACAATAATGCGCAATGTGACGGACTGAACGCGGCCGGCGGACTTTGCGCCGGGTAATTTGCGCCACAAAACCGGCGACAGGTTAAAGCCCACCAGATAATCCAGCGCCCGGCGTGCCAGATAGGCCTCCACCAGTGGCATATCCACCTGACGCGGATTCTGCATCGCCTCGGTCACCGCTTTTTTGGTGATCTGGTTGAACACCACGCGGCTGACGGGGGTGTCTTTTTTGATCGACTTGCGCTTGGTCAGCGTCTCTTGCAGATGCCAACTGATCGCTTCGCCCTCACGGTCGGGGTCGGTTGCGAGGATCAGTTCATTATCTTTCGCCAGCGCGTCTGCAATCGCTTTGACATGTTTTTTGCTGTCTGATGCGACTTCCCACTTCATGTCGAAATCGTTGTCCGTATCGACAGAGCCATCCTTCGGCGGCAGGTCGCGCACGTGACCATAAGAGGCGAGGACAGTGTAGTTGTCGCCCAGATATTTGTTGATCGTTTTGGCTTTGGCCGGGGATTCGACAACAACGACGGGCATAAAAACATGAACCTTATATCAAATATAGAAGCGTCTTTGCGCTGTGACATGTGGGATGTGGGGGTTGGTTGTCAATGGAGCGTCGAAACCGATGTTACGTTTCGCAGGCACGATGACGTTGTCTGCACCACAGCTTTGAGGTGTATTTTGGCGCTGATCGCATGTTTTGCGGGTAGGTGGATTTAGACAATGCGTGCCAGCAGCCCACCGGGTTTGCGCGCAATTTGGCCATCAAGTTCCAGATCGACCAATGCAGGCGCGACCACACCTGCGCTGACGTTCAGGTCGCGGATCAACTGGTCCTCGGCCACGGGTGAAGGGCCAAGCCGGGCCAAAATCTCCGAGTGGAGGGCGGCAGTTTCGCGCAGGCTGCGTGTTGGCGGGGTTTGCGCAGGGGGAGGGTCTTGAGGTGCGGCCTTGGACCATGACAGCACTTCGATGATATCGCGGGCATCGCGGACCAGTGTCGCCCCGTCGCGGATCAACATGTTGCAGCCTGATGCGCGGGCATCCAGCGGGTGCCCCGGAACCGCCAACACGTCGCGCCCCTGATCCAGCGCGTCGCGCGCGGTAATCAGGCTACCTGATTTTGCGGCAGCCTCCACCACAACGGTCGCCTGTGCCAGACCCGATATGATGCGGTTGCGGCTGGGAAAATGGCGCGCCATCGGTTGCAGGCCCATGGGCTGTTCCGACAAACGAACGCCCTGTGCGGCGATATCTTCGGCAAGTTTTGTGTTTTCAGCCGGATACATCACGTCCACGCCACCTGCCTGAACCGCTGCAGTGCCGGTTGGCAAGGCGGCCAGATGTGCTGCAGCATCCACACCACGCGCAAGCCCCGACACGATGGTAAATCCCGCCTCTCCTAATGCGCGGGCCAGCGATTTGGCCATTCGCGTCCCCAAGGACGAGGCATTGCGCGCACCAACAAGGGCGATCATCGGACGCGACAAATGTGCCAGATCGCCCAGCGTCCATAAAAAAGGCGGCGCATCAGCGAGATCGTTCAATGCTTGTGGATATTCGGCCGTGCCGTGCATGATCAGCTTTGCACCCGCCGCGCGCCCCGCGCGGAGTTCCGCATGAATGACACCTTCGGGGCAAATCTGGTAACCCGAAACGCCCGCGGCGCGCGCTACCTCAGGTAGCGCGGCCAGCGCATTTTGCGCAGAGCCGTGTTCGGTCAGCAGTCGTTTATACGTCGCTATGCCGACCCGGCGCGAGCGCAACAGACGGAGACGGGCAAACTGTTCGCCTTCCGGGGTGGGTGGGAGTGGGGGGTGAGTGGAAGAAGGATTGAGGTCCTTGTCAGTCATCCCGTATCCCCGCCTGTTGCTAGAATCAGGTATAGATTTGGTTGGTTAACAGGGGGTGAAGAACATGCGATCACCCCCTATTTATTTCT
>JAFMHE010000240.1 GCA_017854675.1 Paracoccaceae bacterium
CGGCCACCTCGCAGCCAAAACGCGCGGGATCACGGGCCACGACGCGCGACGGCACGGAATAATTCGTCAGGATCGCGATGAAACCCGCGATGGCGCCGCAGGCGATGGCCGCCAAAGTGACCTCGGCCCACAACGGTTTGACAGGAAAGCCGTGTTTGACCTTGGTACGGCGCGAATTGTAGATGGCAAAGACGGTAAACAAGATCGCCAGCACACCCAGCGCCCAAGACAGCGGCCCCCCCAGCGTGCCATTGATACCGCCAAAGGTCATGAAGGTCTGATCCAGCGGGCCAATCGTTTGCCCCCCTGTCTGATACCAACCTACGTTGCGCCAAACCAGGAAACCACCCAGCGTGACGATAAACGCCGGGATACCCTGATAGCCGATCAACCAGCCATTGAAAGCGCCGATCAACGTGCCCAGCGCCAGTCCCGCCGCAATCGCAATCCACGGGATCGCCCAATGGCCGATCTCAAGGCCCAGCGTGCCGGGCAGGAAACGCACTTGCGTCATCGCCATCAGCGCGGAACAGGCCGCAAGGATTGCACCGACGGACAGGTCGATGTGGCGCGTGACAATCACGAACACCATACCGGTCGCCATAATGGCCACCGATGCGGTCTGGATCGTCAGGTTAAAGATGTTGCGCGGTGTCAGGAACCGCCCGTCTGTCAGCACATTGAACACCAGCGCCACCAAAAGGAAGGCCCCGATCATGCCCAAAAGGCGCGTGTCGATTTCCAGCGTTTGCAGAAAGGACCGCTTGGGCGGGGCTGATTGTGTCTGGGTTTGAGGCTCGGACATGGCAAGGCTCCTGCCGGGGGCGTACCGGATCGGCCGCCCACCTGAGAAAGGTGGTGAGATATCGGTTAAACGATAGGGTCGCGGTCCACGCGATGGCAAGCGCGGACCGCGATATGGCTTGCGCCTTAGTTACAAGGTGCAGGACCGTTCGTGACGCCTTGGCACAGCGCCTCTTGCGTGATCCAGCCTGCGTCAACAACCGCAGACAGGTTGGCGGCGGTCACAGGCACTGGTGACAGGAAACGTGCTGTCATCTTGGTGCCTGCGGGCGATGTCCATTCCTGCTGGCCGTCCACCGCCATCATGTCACCGTCGGATTTGGCCAAAGCCACAGCAATCTCGCCCGCTGCCTTGCCCAGATCACGGGCGTCTTTCCAGACAGATACCGTCTGGGTGCCAAGTGCCACGCGGTTCAACGCTGCGTGGTCGCCATCTTGGCCGGACACCGGAATGCCTTCCATGCCTTGCGCTGTCAGGGCCGCAACAACGCCACCGGCGGTGCCATCGTTTGAGGCCACAACCGCGTCAACACCATTATCATTGGCGGTCAGGATCTGCTCCATGTTGCGCTGTGCGTTGGCGGGCAGCCAGCCATCGGTATAGGCCTCGTCCACGATGGTGATTGCGCCGGAATCAATCGCGGCCTGCAGGATTTCCTGCTGACCACCCCGCAGGAAGTCCGCGTTCGGATCGGTGGGCGAGCCTTTGATCATGACGTAACGACCGGTTGGGGCCGCTTCAAAAACGGCGCGCGCCTGCATGCGGCCCACTTCGACGTTGTCGAACGTCAGGTAGAACGCGCGGCTGTCTTCGATCAGGCGGTCATACCCAACAACCGGGATACCTTCGGCTGCGGCGGCATCAACGGCCGGCCCGATGGCTGCACTGTCTTGGGCCAGAATGATCAACGCATCGACGCCCTGCGCGATCAGGCTCTCGACGTCTGACAATTGCTTGGCCGAGGAAGACTGCGCATCTGCGGAAAGATAGGTGGCCCCTGCCGCTTCAAGCGCGGCTTTGATGGCTGCCTCATCGGTTTTCCAGCGCTCTTCCTGAAAATTTGACCAGCTGACACCAACGGTCATGGAATGACCATCCGCAAGTGCGGCTGAACTGAAACCCGCAACCGCAATGGCGGCTGCAATAATATGTTTATTCATGTTATCCTCCCAAAATCGCCCCTTCGTTGCACAAAGGGGGTGAGCCGTGGGGCCCTGAGCTTAACTTGCCTGATTATTTTCAGTTGTCAAAATAAATAATGTGACATTTGTGTTTTTCCTGCTTAAATTTCAGTAGAATCGCGTCAGGATGCAGGCAATACTGCACTCAAGCAGGCAATTTAATTCAGGGGATGAATAATTTGGGCAACATCGTCAAAATCCACGAGCCTGCCCCCCTCGAAGGCTGTGGTCCCCTGTTGACAGGCGCGCCAGATACGACTGCCGGGCTCAAGCAGCGCGTGTTCGAGGTTGTGCGCGCCAATGGCCGTGCCGCACGGGCGGACATTACCCGCGCATTGAACAGCAGCGCCGGTTCGGTGACAAGCCTGACGGCTGAATTGATCGGCGCAAATCTGCTGCGCGAGGTGGAAGGCACCCCGCGCGAGCAGACACGGGGCCGCCCGCCCGTCGCGCTGGAGGTCGTACCCGAAGCCGCCCATGTCATCGGGATCAAACTGTCCTACAAGCGCCACACGGCTGTCCTGACTGATTTTGCAGGGAATGTGGTGGCGGACGCCGCCCTTGCCACGGCAGACATTGCACGCAGCCTGCCGCAATTGCTCAAGGAAATTGACACGCTGATCGACAGGCTGCTGCGCAAGGGGCAGATCGGCAAGGCGCGGGTTCAGGCCGTGGGCATCGGCATGCCCGGGATCATTGATCACCTGACGGGCGTGGTGCAATGGTCTTCACTTTTACAAAACCGCGACGCGGACCTGCGGGGGGCCTTTGGTGCACAATTTCAAATGCCGCTTTATCTGGACAATGACGCGAATGTGCTGACGCTGGCGGAATTATGGTTCGGGGCCGGTCGCGCGATGACCGATTTTGCGGTTGTCACCATCGAAAACGGCGTCGGCATGGGGCTGGTTCTGAACAACCGCCTTTATCGCGGCGCGCATGGCATGGGATTAGAGCTGGGCCATACCAAGGTGCAGTTGGACGGCGCGCTGTGCCGCTGTGGGCAGCGCGGGTGTCTTGAGGCCTATCTGGCGGATTATGCGCTGACGCGAGAGGCGGCGATTGCGTTGGATCATGCGTTTGATTCAACCGAAAGCCGTCAGGAACTGCTGGATGTTCTGTTTGAAAAGGCCAAAGCGGGTCACCAGTCTGCGCAGACGATCTTTCGCCGCGCGGGACGCTATCTGTCGGTCGGTCTGGCCAATGTGGTGCAATTGTTCGATCCCGCGTTGATCATTCTGTCGGGTGAGCGGATGCGCTATGATTACCTTTATGCCGATGAAGTTCTGGCCGAGATGCACAAACTGACCCTGTCGGGGAGCCGCAAGTCCTGTGAGGTGGCGATCCATGCGTGGGGCGATCTGGTCTGGGCACGCGGGGCTTCTGCGTTGGCGCTGTCGGAATTGACGGATACGATCATCAACGCCAAGGTCGCAGCGCAGTGATCCGCGCGGCGGTGTTGCTGTGCCTTGCAACGCCGGTCTTGGCGGAGCCGGTGTTTCAGGATCTCTCTGCCAACTTACCTGCGCACAGCTACGTCGGCGGGTGGGAGCATTTCGTAGGCGGCGGTGTTGCAGTGTTTGACTGCGATGGCGACGCGCTGCCGGATGTTTTTGCCGCAGGCGGCACCGCTCCGGCGATGCTGATCCGCAACCGGGGCGGGTTTGTGTTTGACGCAGCACCCCTGCCCGCGATCACTGGTGTAACGGGCGCCTACCCGATTGATCTGGATGCGGACGGGTTCCTTGATTTGTTCGTGCTGCGCGCAGGCCCGAATGTCGTGCTGAAAGGCGCGGCTGATTGTGGGTTTATGGACATCTCATACCAGTTTGCCGAGGTTGCAGAGGATAAATGGAGCACCGCCTTTGCCGCTTGGTGGGCGGATGGGGATGACCGCCCCACACTGGCCATCGGCAATTATGTGGACCGCGATGATCCTGATGGCCCGTTTGAGGCCTGCGATACCAACAGCATCATGCGTCCCACGCCTGAGGGGTACGTTCGCGATGTACTAAAACCCGGATTTTGCCCGCTGTCGATGCTGGCAGCTAGAGACGCGCGCGGGCGTCACACGCTGCGCATTTCGAACGACCGGCATTACTATGTGTCGGGCGGGTACGAGCAGATGTGGGACATCGCGCAAGCGCGGTTTCTGGACACGCAAGACGGATGGGCGAACGTGTCGCTGTGGGGCATGGGCATCGCCAGCCGCGATCTGAACGGGGATGGCGCGGATGAGGTGATGCTGACGTCGATGGGGGATCAATTGCTGCAAATCGCGCAACCTGACGGCACCTACAAAGGCGCGCCCTACAGCATTGGCACCTATGCGCAGCGGCCGCATGTGGGCGATGACGGGCGGCCCTCAACCGGATGGCACGCCGAATTTGGCGATGTGGACAACGACGGCCGCGCCGATCTCTTCATTGCAAAGGGTAATGTGGACCAGATGCCCGGCATGGCCACCCGCGATCCCAATAACCTGTTGATGCAGCAGCCCGATGGCACGTTTGTTGAATTTGCGGCGGATGCCGGTGTGGCCTCGACCCACCGCAGCAGAGGGGCGGCACTGGCGGATTTTGATCAGGACGGGCGGCTTGATCTGTTCGTATCAAACCGCCGCGCACCGCTTGAGATATACCGCAATGTGACGCCGGAGACCGGGAATTGGCTGCGCGTGGCCTTGCGCCAGACCGGCGGGAATCGAGACGCGATCGGTGCTGTGATCACCGTCACGGCGCAGGGCGTGGGCCAAAGCATCCAGCACATCATTGGCGGGGGCCATGCGGGTGGGCAATTGCTGCCCCGGCATTTTGGTCTGGGGGGCGCAGATACCGCGCTGGTTCACGTTCTGTGGCCGGATAGCAGCGAAACCGGACCTGTTCAGGTCAAGGCGGGTCAGACAGTGACTTTGAAAAAGCCCTAATCGACCTGCGGCACTTGCAGCCCGCTTGGCACGGCGTCTGGCACACCAAGACGACCAGAGATGGCGACGGGATCAGTTAGCGTGTTCAGGAAGGTCACGATCTGGGCAATCTCGCTTTGGGTGATTGCGATTTTTGGTGTCGTGACCGCAGCGGCAATTGCGGCAACCTCGGCGGGGTCGCGCATCAGGGCGAAGTCATCTGTGTCGAAGATTGGTAGCCTAACCTGCGCCGCGTCGAAGCCGGCCAAAGCCGCCAAAGGGTCTGCATGATCTGCGATGAAATCCGCAAGGTCCGCATGCGCCCCTGCGTGTCCATAAGGGGCGGTCAGTGCCACATTGCGCAAGGATGGCGTGCGAAAGGCAAAGCGGTCCGCTTCCCTGCCTGTCACGCGAAAACGACCATCGTCGCGGGTGTGGTCCTCGAAGGTTGCGGCCTTGCCTGGCCCGATCTGCGGCGCGCCCATTGCGTGAAATGCGTGGTCCGTGAGGAATGGAC
>JAFMHE010000241.1 GCA_017854675.1 Paracoccaceae bacterium
AGCCGCGTGTCGGCAGGGGGTCCATCATGCCCCACACAGGCGCGCGTGAAACGAGGCCAGTTGAAGAGGATCCCGCCATGCCAGACACCCGTCCCGCAGATGAAAAAGCCCCACCCGCAGGCATGAGCGAAGCGGAATGGCGCACCCGCATTGATCTGGCCGCCTGCTACCGGCTGATCGCGCATTTTGGCATGGATGATCTGATCTATAACCATGCCTCCGCCCGTGTGCCGGGACCGGACGAACATTTCCTTTTGAACCCCTTTGGCCTTCTCTACGAAGAGATCACGGCCTCCAACCTCGTCAAAGTCGATCTGGACGGCAATATTGTCTGTGACAGCGACGCGCGGATCAATCCGGCGGGTTTTGTGATCCATTCCTGCATCCACCGCGAACGCCCCGATATGGCCTGCGTGATCCACACCCACACAACGGCGGGCGCGGGCGTGTCAGCGCAAAAGGACGGGCTGCTACCGCTTAGCCAAACCGCTCTGCTTTACAAGGATTTGATCGGCTATCACGATTTTGAAGGGCTTGCCCTGAACACCGAAGAACAGCAGCGCCTGCTGGCCGATCTAGGCGCCGAAAAGCAATTGCTGATCCTGCGCAACCACGGTCTGTTGTCCTGTGGGCGATCCATTCCCGAGGCGTTCATCATGTTGTTCTACCTTGAACAGGCTTGCCGCATCCAGATCGCTGCACAAGTATCGGGGCAAGTCAGCGCACCGCCACCGGACGTACAGACCCTGACCCACCAACAAGCAATGCGCGGTTTTGGTGCGGCCTTGGGCAGCATGGAGTTTACGGCCCTGAAACGCAGACTTGACCGACTTGGGGCCGATTACGCGACTTAAGCCCCGACCTCTTGATCCAAAGCGCCGACATGCGGCTTGAGCATCGCATAACCGATGTCATGGATTGGCGTTTCGATGTTCAAACGGCGTGCCGTCTTGATCAGCCACCCAACGATTGCATCCAACTCTAGCGGGCGGCCGCGTTCAAGATCATCCAACATCGACGCGCGCGTACCCCGGTCCGCCGTTTCAGTCGAAAACAACAGGTTTCGTGGCACCAGATCATCCGCAAGCGCCACACCGCAAGCGGCAGCAACATCCGCAACCTCTTGCATCGCGCGGCGGTACATTTCGCGGGTCTCCACCACGTCGATCCACCCGCCCAAAGACAGCCGTGTCATGCACGACACCAAATGAAACGGCGTGAGCATGACAAACTTGGCCCAAATCTCTGGCATTGGCTGGGCCAACAACACCATGTCCAACCCCGCATCACGCCCTTTGGCCGCAAACGCCACACTCACGGAACATGGTGATTCAGCACCATCGAACGGGCCGAAAACAAACCGGTTTACCGCACCGGTATGGCGCACAATGCCGCGTTCCTGAACCACGGCAGGCACATATGTCACCCCTGCAAGGATACGGCTTGCGCCGAACATCTGGGCCAGCATTTCGACACCGAATAAACCGTTCTGAAAGCTCAGGATTTTGGTGTCATCCCCGACCATCGGCCACATCATCTCGGCCGCCGCCGCAGTGTCCTGTCCTTTGACCGTGAACAGGATCAGATCAACTGGCCCGATCTCACTCGCATCATCTGTTACAACCGCTGGCCGCGCGATAATCTGGCGTCCTTGTGTGAACAGATGCAGCCCGTTTTTGCGGATCGCATCGCGCGTTTGCGCGCGCGCAAGCACCCGTATATCGCACCCGGCCTCTGACAAATATGCCGTCAGGAACCCCCCGATTGCACCCGCGCCGACCACACCAATCTTTAATGTCACGACGCGCTGCCTTGTGACTTCGTCCAATCCCGTTTGATCTTTTTGGCCAAACTCCATTTGTGGACCTCGGTCGGCCCGTCATAAATGCGGAACGCACGGATTTCGCGGAACACCTGTTCGACAATCGTATCTCCGGTCACACCCTGCCCGCCCATGCATTGCACACAGCGGTCTGCCACACGCATCAAAGCCTCTGACACCGCGACCTTGGCCATTGAGCTTTCAACTGTGCCGCGCGCGCCGGTGTCCAGAACATCAGCACACCAATAGACCATCAATTCAGCCTGTTTCAGGTCCATCATGTTCTCGGCCAACATGAACCCGACACCCTCGTGATCCACTAAAGGCTTGCCAAACGCATGCCGCCGGTTGGTGTAATCAACGGCGATTTCATGCGCGCGAATGCACGCGCCCAGCCAGCGCATACAATGGCTTAGCCGCGCAGGTGCAAGACGCACTTGCGCGTATTTGAACCCCTCACCCGCCGCGCCCAGCATCTGATCGGCAGGCAGACGCAGGTTGTCGATGTTCACAACCGCATGACCGCCCGGCATGGAACTGTCGATGGTGTCCATCACCCGTTCAATGCGCACCGCCGGGTGGGGCAGATCGACAAGGAACATGCAGGCCCCCTCATCCGCTTTCGCCATGATGATACCCATGCCGGCACCGTCTGCGCCGGTGATGTAAGTCTTGCGCCCGTTGATCACCCAGTGATTGCCATCAAGCCGACAAGTGGTCTGCATCATCGACGGATCAGACCCCGCGCCCCCGTCTTCGGCAGGTTCGGTCATAAAAAACGCGGACCGGATTTCGCCCGTGGTCATCCTTGGCAAGAACCGTTCTTTCAACTCGGGTGAAGCAACCTTGCCCAACAAGAACATGTTGCCCTCATCAGGGGCGCAGGTGTGAACCGCAAGCGGGCCAAGCGGCGACAGACCAGAGCGGATCAGCACCGCTGCTGTCTCGCGTTGGGTCAGGTGACCGCCATCCTCCAGTATATGCGGCGTCATCAAATCAGCGGCACGCGCCAGCACTTTCAATTCCAGCGACAAGGCTTCTGATGGGCCATGCGCCCCTTGGCGCGGATCACGCTCGAATGGCACGACTTTGTCGCGCACAAAGGTTTCGACCCGATCCGCAATATCAAGCGCGCGGTCGGAAATACCGCGCCGTTCCATCTGAAAACTCATTCTAACACCATCCTGTTTGTGCCGCAGGTCCCGCGACGTTCACCCTGCCATATCTTTCCAATAAGGCGCGCGCAGGTCTTTCTTGATAACTTTGCCCAATGCATTGCGCGGAAATGCATCGCGCAACTCTACACCGACCAACCGCTGCGTCTTGGCCAGCCGCGCATTCGCCCACTCCTTGATCTCATCTGCATCCGCATTGCGCCCGCTTGCAGGGATCACCAGCGCCAAACAGCTTTCGCCCCATTTTTCATGCGGCACACCAATGACAGTCACGTCCATCACGTCAGGATGCTCGCCGACGATCGCTTCGACATCTGCCGGAAAAACATTGAACCCGCCTGATATGACCATGTCCTTCTTGCGGTCCAGAATCTTGAGGAATCCATCCGCGTCCAGCATGCCGATGTCGCCTGATCGAATAAAGGTCCGGCCCCGTTCGTCGCGCCAGATCGTCTCGGCCGTCTGTGCCGCCCGTTTGTGATATTGTTGCATGATGCCTGCCCCATAGCCCGCGATCTCGCCCGCCTCGCCTGCTGGCATCTCGTTGCCTGCATCGTCCAGAATGCGCACTTCAAAACCAATCACAGGCGTGCCGACCGTATCAAACTTTTCTGCGTGCTGGTGGGGCTTCAACATCGCAGCAAACCCTTCAGAGTATCCGTAAAGCTCATACAGATCCGGCGAAATCCGCTCAATCACCTCGCGCTTGGTCGCCCGTCTCAGCGGAGAGCCCGCAGAAAGCACCGCGCGCAGGCTTGTCAGATCGGCGGCGTCCAGTTCTGGCCGTTCCAGCACCATCAGATATTGTGCAGGCACCATGAAAGTATGGGTGATTTTATGGTCCTCGACAATCTTGAGAAACCCGACCGCATCAAAAGCAGGCATGACATGCAATGTGCCGCCCGCAAACAATACCGGCAACATCATCAACCATGTGCCATTTGAATACAGCGGCGTGGTGGCCAATGCCCGACTGTCCGACCCGAACCCCATTTCGACCGCATTGGAAAACGCCCAGTGCAACCGCGCGCGGTGGGTTTGGACAATCCCCTTTGGCAAGCCCGTCGTGCCTGATGAATAGATGATGTTGAACGTGTCCGTCAGCGCATGGCGCACGTCGGGGACATCGGGCGATCCATCGCGCTGTATTGTGCTTAATGGATGCCAACCATCCCCCTCAAACCCATGCGCGACCCAGTTGGAAATGGACGGCAGTGCGGAACGTACGGGATCGACCCGCGCCCGAAAGTCGTCCGACACAAAAGCCGCAACCGCATCACAATCCACCAGCAGGCTTTCCAGCTGCTCTGCCGTCAAAAGCCCCGAGAGCGGCACAACACAGCCCCCTGCCCTGACAGCACCAAAAACGGCCTCCAGCATATCGGCAGAATTGCCCATCATCACCGCAACCTTGTCGCCCTTTTGCAGGCCCGCCGCGATCAGGTGGTTCGCAATCCGGTTGATGTTGCCGACAAAATCGCCCCAGCTGCGCGATTGATCCCCGCAAACCACTGCATCCTTTGCAGGAAAGTGCCGCGCATGCGTCGCAAAAAGGTCCGGCAAATAGACCTGCGGATCGTCAAGTTCATCCATCATTGCGGTGTTGGCCATAGCGGCATCCTCCGTTCCCGTTGATCATATTCCGTCACACTCAAAACACTGCAATCCAACGGGTTGCGGCCCCTTCCATCCCCTCTGCTTTTGGTCGGTAGAGCGCCAATCAGCACCACTATTGCCCGCAAGATATCAACGCACAGGAACACGTTTGCCAGTTTTTTGAACAACTGTTTGTTTGATACAATAGCATGCGTATTTTTTGTGGCAAACAGGTTTCACACCGGTCAAGTGATCACACGCAAGGGGCAGCGACCCGCCACTTGGCGCCTTGTTCACTTTATGGGTTCCGCGTTGCCGCACATAAAACCCGGCAAGCGGGATCACATAACTTTCCAAGACGGACATCAAATCCGGTTTCTCAAAAGCACAGCACCCGTCAGCCCGGTCTATACGCGGCTACGTCCTTGCATGTTCGCCATCGCCCACATCCCGCAAAAGCACACGCCTGATCGTTCGGCCCACAAACGCCCAACGCGCCAAGCAACACTCAACCCGTGCCGCGTACCGGGCGGTCGTTCTCGATGTTGAATTTCATCCCGTCCAGCAGCTCTTCCAGATCGGGGCGCGCGGCGGGACCATTGGAAATGTCCACCAACATCAATTCCCCGTTCGGCCTGATCGCGAACATGCCGGGTTCCGCGAACCGCGCGGTGGTTTCCGCGTCAGACAGCGGGTCAGAGACATAAAGGCCAAGCGCATGCATCTGGTGCTCGGTCATGCCGTAGCACAGATCGAAATCCCAACCGAATTCCGCCATATCGGCCTGCGCCTTCTCAAGCGGATCGGCGG
>JAFMHE010000242.1 GCA_017854675.1 Paracoccaceae bacterium
GTGAAGCTACGAAACTGCCTTGCTGTCCTCAAGCCACTTTCCTCTGACAGTACCTGAACGGCAATTCCCACGCCGAAGAGTGCGCTTTATGACGATAGCTTTCCAAATACATACATCGGGTACTGGAGCAATCCTGCGTAGTGTAGGTCACGCATCGCGGCAACAGGCGATTTTTCGGGATCGTCGCGGCGCGATACGATATGATCCCATGTTGGCCTGACTTTGACAGTTAAATCTTGCAGGTCCCGCAGTATTAGGCCCGCATTTTGCGCCATGAGTTCCATTTCATCCGTGCACAGGATTGGTGCCGGCCAAGGAGCATAGCCCGTTTGGACGACATCTAGAAAACGTTGATGAGCCTTGGTGCGAGGTTGTTCAAATACAATATCGCTGCAAACCAACAGACCCTTGGGGCGCAACAGGCGTGCGGCTTCGGTCAGGAATGCGTGACGGCTGGGAAAATGAAACATCGCCTCAAGCGACAGAATCCGGTCTGTGCTGGCATGGTCCAAAGGCACATTTTCAGCATCACAATGGACCCAGTCAAACCGGTTGCCTTGTGTTGCCTGATGCGTTTCACAGATGGTGAGTTGTCGGGGGTCAATATTGACACCAATCAGCATGCTGTCGCACACACGTCCGTTCACAAGCCGTAAGCTGCCCCCAATGCCACAGCCGACGTCGATCACCGTCTGCCCGTCTTGCAGATCAAGTGCATCCAGATGCAGATTGGTCATGGCCTCTTGGGCCGTATGCCAGTCATAGCTCGTTCCCTGCGCCCAATACCCTAGATGGACATGGTCGCCCGCATGGCCCACCTTATAGGCGTTTATTAGGCTCGGGATATAATTGAATGCTGCGTCCATCATCCCCAACAATACGCCTGTGTGCCATCGCGGGCTAGCGCCATAAAGCTGCACATGCTCCAGCGGGTGCGTTCGCCTTGGACCTTGCTGACGCCGTGCAGATAGCGACTGGAATGTAGGATCACCATTTCACCCGGTTCCAGCCGAATTGAAGTACGCTCTACGTCGCTGAGGTCTTTTTTCTCGCCAGCCCGGTCTTGGTTGCGGAAATCAGCGGCGGCGGTTTGGGATGTCAGGTTGTAAACATCAAGCGCACCCCCTGCATCGGCCTGATCAATGCACATGACGAACGAATAGATGTCAGGTTCGCACAAGGTCGCGATATGTTTGTAAGTCGGTCGTAGTGCGGCCTCATTGTCAAAATGCGCGGGAATATAGCCGCCGGTCAGATGCGCACGCAGCGTGGTAAAGAAGTGCTGTTCGCCTAGGCTTGGGCCAGGCGCCGCGCCATAGGGGCGGTTTTGGTCGAGTCGGGAAAGCAAGCTGCAAATCCGATCCTGAGCGGGTTCGCCACCAAAATCAAGGGCTGCTAGTTTTTCGCGAAAACGCGGCTCTGCTGCGAAATATGGTGCCATGTCCCTGTCGGCAAGGTTCAAGTTGATACCATAGAAATACGCGCAAAATGCAGCCGGAAAGGTAGAAGTGATGAAATCCGGTGTGTTGTTGGCCAAGTGGGCAGGCAGTTTTGCAAGGCTGTCCTTTGGGTAGACATCCTTCAGGATGATCGCGCCTATATCATTGTCCCGCAGTCTGCCAATTGCAGTTCCGGCTTGGGTTAAATCATCTGCCTGATATGTTTCGATCTTTAGAAAGGACGATTGCATAGCGCCTCGCGTTTTATGGTTTTTGATTGTGTTTAGCAAAAATGGGCTGATTTCCCCACCAATTTATCGTCTTGGAAAGACCCAAAAGAACTCGCCTGTCGCCCCGTTTTCGCGGTTGGCATGTTGGTTCACGAAATCAACTGTTTCAGCCAGACCTTCACGGGTCCACCCCAAGCAGGATCGCATTTTCAGTGTCACAGGATCGTAGTCCAGCATATGTTCCTTCGGTGACCGTTTCATCAGCGCGCTGGGCAGGACAAGGCAATGGTAGACGCGCAATGCATAAGACAGCGACCTTGCCCGTTCAAAGTTCAATTTGAATTTCTCGGGGCTGTCACCGGGCAGGCCAAGGATAATTTCAATCGCTAGTCGCGCAACGGACCGCAGATCAGTCAGGATATTGTTAAACCGCGCCTCGTCATAGCGGCGCTCCACCTCCCCCAGCACTTCGCTGTCGAATGATTGCAGACCGACGCCGATATGCGGACTGCCCACACCATCAAGGAACTTGAGGTGCTCGTCTCGGACCTTGGCGGGGTAGACCTCGCAAATCAGGTTGCGGTCTTTTAGAAATCCGGTTTGTTCGGCCGCCGCTGAAAGGTTCACAAAAGACGCCTTGTTCAGGTTCAGGCCCGCATCGACCAGCAGCAAGGTATTGCGTCCGTTTTCGCCGATTGCGTGGAATTCATCCGAGATGCTTGCGACACTGCGCACGTTCTTGGGCGCGTCCATCACCCCCCATTCGCAGAACGAACAGGTGAACGGGCAGCCCCGATAGGTTTCCATGATCCCCAGTCCGGTCTGCGGCACCAGACCCAGCTCATAGGGCGACGCAAGGTCGTCCAGCTTGGCGGGATGTCGCGGCGGCGTCTGTTTCCAACCGTCCCCTTGCCGCAGCACAATGCCCCGGATATGCGCCAGTGTTTCGGCGTCTCGCCGGACAAGTGCGACTATTTCCGTCATCGTCAACTCGCCCTCGCCGATGGCGAGGATATCAGGTTGGGTCATTTGCGCAAAAGGCGCATGTGCCAGCATATTTTGCCGCGCAGATGGCCCGCCAAACACACTTAGCCTGTCAGGATCGCTTTTCTTCAGGGCCGCGTTGATCTGCATCAGCACAGGCAAGGACCACAGATATGCTGAATAGCCGATCACATCAGGATCGAATGCGTTGATCTCGTCTATGATCGTTTGCGGGTCTTGCTTGGGAAAGTCCCAGATGCGCAAATCCAGATCGTCAAAACCACCGGCCGTGACAGAGGCCGCGACCTGATACAGCCCAAGGTTGGGAATATAGGGTGGCAAGGCCGGATCGGGATCCGGGTAGCGCCCGACAAGTGCGACTTTGCGCCCTGACCGGAATGCGCCTTTTGTAGTCACTTGAAAGACCACCAAAAGGTGCCTGACGATCCGTTGTGTTGCTTGGACATTCTGTCAAGTTTGGTGCGCATGTTACGGATGTCACTTTCAGACCATTGCGCGTTCGAGGTCATTGCGAAATTGATCGGGTCGAACTTGATATCCCATTCTGGCCGTGACCGGCTTAGCAAGGCATCGGGCAGCACCAGACAGTGATAGGCCCGCACGCCACCGGGCATCGAGAGCGCGAAATCAAGCGTGCGCAAGAACCCTTCGGGGGTTTCACCCGGCAGGCCAAAGATGATCTGGATTTCCATGTTATGCGCGACCTTTGCCAGATCCCGCACGGCCGGCTCAAACCGTGTTTGATCAATCTTGCGGTCATGCGCATCCAAGACGGCTTGGTCGGTGCTTTGCAGGCCGATGCCCAGATAGGACGTGCCGATGTTTTCCAAAAACTCGAGGTGTTTGGGCCGTACTGTGGACGGATAAATCTCGGCCCAGAACATCGCATCCTTGAGGTGCTTGGTCTGGTCGTTCGCGGCTGCCAGATTACGAAATGCGGACGCGTTCAGGTTCAACCCTGCATCCAGTAGAAAGACGGCTGGTGCCTCTAGCTGCTCGAATGCGTTGACTTCAGCGGCGATGTAATCGGTTGAAAACACATCCTTAGCTGGTCGCACGGCCCCCCATTCGCAAAACCGGCACGACAGCGGGCAGCCGCGATAGGTTTCCAGATAGGCCACCGCGCCATGCGGCATCAGGTTCTGCTGATAAGGCGAGGCGATCTCGTCCATCGGAACCGAGGGCGCAAAGCCTGTCTTGGTCCATGTGCCATCAGGCTTTGGCAGCGCCAAACCACCGATTTTGGCAAGGTTTGCCGGGCTGCGGTCGGGCATATGGATGATTTGCTGGATCAACACTTCGCCGTCGCCTTCTGCGACAGCATCAAGGTAGGTGTGCGCGCCGCGATAAGGTTCCAGATCGAAAACGCTGCTGCGTGCGGACGGTCCGCCGAAAATAACAAAGGTTTCGGGCCGCGATTTCTTCAATCTGCGCGCCGCGCCAATCAGGGGCAGGGTTGACCAGACATACATCGAAAAGCCAACAATATCGGGGGCAAAGGCATCCAGCGCGTTGATCAGACCGACCTTACCCAAACGTGCGTAATCAAAATACTGCACGTCGATATCCATTTCGGCCTTCATGGTGTGAACAGCCGCCAGAATGCGGTGCACGCCATAGCTTGGCAGTTCAAGCGGGCCCAGCTCGCCCCCATCCGGATCAGGCGACAGCGACACAAATGCGACCTTTGTGGTCCGTTGTAGCGGGGATTGAATGTTCATTGTTTCCGGCTTTCCGTCAGCGGCGCTGCTTTGGCCTGAAATGCCAAGTATGCCGGAAGGTTATCGGCCAGCATCAGTTTTTTCAATGGCCGTAATGCCGCATGTATTTGAGTGTCCAGAAGCAGTTCGAACTGCGATGCACTCGCATGTCGGCAATGATGCCTGCTTTATTGGCTGGAATTGCCTACATCTGGCGCATCTTCTGCTTTTCAATGGCTGCCAACATGCGTTAACCTGCCCCAGTGTTTAAAAGAGGTGACTTCAAAGATGGCCAAACAATTAATGATCTACGAGCGCGCGGTTCCAATTTCTGCCGAAACGCATCGCGACTGGTCGGTGAAGACAGGAAATAATTTTTCTTTTGCTAAAGATATTAACTCGGTGCCTTTGTTGGCCGCGGAATTCGCGACAGCAGCGCTAGAGCATACGATAATCTTCGCAGGCGAAGGTGAGGCGGTCTTTCCTTCGGTGATTTTGGGAATGCAGGGCAACAACAACGATCACGTGAACGACGACGGGACATGGAAAGGCACCTATGTGCCTGCATTCTTGCGTCGCTATCCGTTCGTGTTCTCCAAATCCGAAGATGGCGACACGTTCACGCTGTGCATTGATGAAGAATTCGAAGGGTTCAACAACGAAGGCAAGGGCGAACGCCTGTTTGATGCCGACGGTGGCCGGACCCAGTATCTAGAGACGATGCTGAAGTTCATCCAGGAATACCAAAACCAGTTCACGCGCACACAGATGTTCGCGAAAAAGCTGCATGATCTGGACCTGCTGGAGCCAGCGCAAGCAGAATTCCAACTTGCTGGCAAGCAGTCCTCATTGGCAGGTTTTCAGACTATCAACCGTGAAAAGCTGAAAGCCCTGACCGGCAAGAAGCTGAAAGAACTGGCCGCAACCGACGAGCTGGAGCTGTGCTATCTGCACCTGCAGTCGCTGAACAACCTGACGCCGATGGCGCGTCGTTTGGCTGAACAGCCCGCAGCTTAATC
>JAFMHE010000243.1 GCA_017854675.1 Paracoccaceae bacterium
TCACCGATCATGAACAAAAGGAACGGCGTGGACGAATACTCAACCTGATAGCCGGCAACCAGTTCTGATTCCGCCTCCGGCAGGTCAAACGGCGGACGGTTGGTTTCCGCCAAGGCACTGATAAAGAATAAGATCAGCATCGGGAAGTGCGGCAGGAAATACCAGTTCAGGATGCCGCCCGCGCCCTCTTGGGCGTGCACAATGGCTGTCAGGTTCATCGAACCCGTCGAAATAATCACACCGATGATGATCAAACCGATGCTGACCTCATAGGAAATCATCTGCGCGGCAGACCGCAGCGACCCAAGGAACGGGTATTTGGAGTTGGACGCCCAACCGCCCATGATCACGCCGTAGACTTCCAAGGAAGAGATGGCGAAAACATATAAGATTGCGACGTTGATGTCCGACAGAACCCAGCCCTCGTTGAAGGGGATCACCGCCCATGCGATCAACGCCATCACCAGCGACACCATCGGCGCCAGCAAGAACACCGTGCGGTCCGCACCGGCTGGGATAACGATCTCTTTGACGACGTATTTCAGCAAATCCGCAAAGGATTGCATCAACCCGAAGACACCAACCACGTTCGGACCCCGGCGCATCTGCACCGCTGCCCAAATCTTGCGATCCGCGTACATCAGAAATGCCAGTGCAACGAGCAGTGGCAAAAGGATCAGGAGAACCTGACCCAGCATCACAAGCCCCATGCCGAGGCCAGTCTGCGTAAAGAATTCAGCCATTGTCCCTCACACCGTCGGTATGCCGCGTTCCATGCACTCAGAGAGCGTCACTTCGGCGTCGATTGTTTTTATGCCACGTGGCAAGCTAGGCGAGATTGTGTAAACAGCATCAGCCCGCCAAACGCCACCCTCTTGGTTCACATTTGTGCGTACATGTCTTGCGAATCCGTAGCCGCGAATGACCGTATATTGCGCGGCAGCGCATTCCGCATAGTCCGCGACGTCCTGCGTGCTGAGTGCTTTGGTCATGGCCACGTCAAATTGCACCAGATCGCCATCCAGCAAACGGGTCTCTACCCCTTTGTATTCAGGGATAAAATCCGATGCGACCGGCACCGCCGGAGCGCAAGCTGCCATCGCCATTGGGGCAAAGGCCAACATATATCTCACTCCGCCGCCATCGGTGCCGCGGCCCGTGCCGCCGCACCGGCAGAAAGTTCCGCCATCAACGCACTTGCCCGCGCAATCGGGTTGGACAGATAGAAATCAGCCACTGCCACGCCAAACGGCGTGCTTTCCACCTTGCCGCGCGCCAAAGGCTGCCATTCGTTTTCGGGAACCTGATCCACGTTGCCCAGATGCGGCACGTCCTTGACCAAGGCGCGGCGCAGCGCGGCAATCGAATCAAACGGCAGGGCATCACCCAATTCCGCACTCAGCGCCCGCAGGATCGCCCAGTTTTCCTTGGCTTGACCGGGGGCAAAGCTGGCCCGCTGTGCGACCTGTGGCCGCCCTTCGGTGTTCACGAACGAACCCGGCTCTTCGGTATAGGCTGCACCCGGCAGAATGATATCCGCGCGGTGCGCACCGCGATCACCATGCGACCCTTGGTAAATCACAAACGGACCGGCAGGAATATCGCCTTCATCCGCGCCAAGGTTATAGATGACTTCGGACGCCAGAATATCCGTGATCCCACCTTCAGCCGTGGCACCGATATCCATCGCACCGACGCGGCCCGCAGCCGTGTGCAGCACCATGAAGGTGGATTTCGTGCTTTCCGCCAGCGCCATCGCTTCGGCCAGCACCGCCTCACCATCCGCGCGGGCCAAAGCGGCCTGCCCGATGATGATCACCGACGGCTTTTCCGCCACTTCTGAATGATCGCGCTTCATCAACTCGGTCATCATCGCGGGATCATCGCTGATGTGCATCGTCTCGTAGGTCAGATCGACTTTCGGGCCGATCACACCGATGCCGCAGCCTTTGGTCCACGCCTTGCGAATGCGCGCGTTCAACACGGGCGCCTCGATTGCCGGGTTCGCGCCGATCAACATGATCGCCTGCGCGTTGTCCAATTCTTCAACCGTCGCCGTCCCGACATAGCCCGACCGGTTGCCCGCTGGCAGTTTCGCGCCATCGGTGCGGCACTCAACTTGGCCGCCCTGCCCCTCAATCATGCTCTTGAGCGCATAGGCCGCTTCGACGGATACCAGATCACCGATCAGACCGCCGACTTTTTTGCCCTTTATCGCCGCGGCCGCTGCTGCCAGCGCCTCTGGCCATTCTGCTTTGCGCAGCTTGCCGTTCTCCCGGATGTAAGGCGTGTCCAACCGCTGGCGGCGCAGGCCGTCCCAGACAAAGCGTGTCTTGTCGGAAATCCATTCCTCATTCACGCCATCATGGTTGCGCGGCAGGAACCGCATGACTTCGCGACCCTTGGTATCCACCCGGATATTCGATCCCAGCGCGTCCATCACATCAATCGATTCGGTCTTGGTCAATTCCCAAGGGCGTGCGGTAAATGAATAGGGTTTGCTGACCAACGCGCCCACAGGGCACAAATCAATGATGTTGCCCGACAGGTTGCTTTCGATCAGCGCGCCCAGATAGGTTGTGATTTCGGCATCTTCACCGCGCCCGGTCTGGCCCATGATATGCTGGCCTGCCACCTCGGTGGTGAACCGCACACAGCGGGTGCAGGAAATGCAGCGCGTCATATGCGTCTCGATCAGCGGACCAATTTCCAGATCTTCGGTGGCGCGCTTGGGTTCGCGGAAACGGCTGAAATCAACGCCGTACGCCATCGCTTGATCTTGCAAATCACACTCGCCACCCTGATCGCAAATCGGGCAATCCAGCGGGTGGTTGATCAACAGGAATTCCATAACGCCCTCGCGGGCCTTTTTCACCATGGGTGAATTGGTCTTGACCACAGGCGGCTGGCCTTCGGGACCGGGGCGCAAATCGCGTACCTGCATCGCGCAGGATGCCGCAGGCTTGGGCGGACCGCCGACAACCTCGACCAGACACATCCGGCAATTGCCCGCAATCGACAGCCGTTCGTGGTAACAGAACCGTGGAATCTCCACGCCCGCTTGCTCGCACGCCTGAATAAGGGTCATCGCCCCGTCAGTTTCAACTTCCTTGCCGTCGATGATGATCTTGCGGATGTCGCTCATATGCTCACTTCGCTCTTAGTAACGCGCCGATTTGGCTCGATTTTTGAATCTCACTCATGCCAACGGCACAATAGCTTTGCGGGTCGGAAGTATCGACCCCTTTTGCAGCTAAAAGTGACGCTGCTTTTGTCTTTAACCGGGCTTTGTCCGCATCACTGTCCAAGTAGGCGTCAATTTCGTCTTTTGAGTAGCCCAACGCACGTGCGCGATTCTCGAGGCTCAGGATAAAGAACACCACTTTCACCCGGCGCGGCTCAATCTCCGGGCACATCCGGCGAATTTCATCCGCCTGCCCAATGACCAAGATTGCCTGCTCCACCTCTGCGACCTCACGCAGCGGTTGCTTTGCCTGCGCAGGCAACGCCAACGCGGTCAAACACAAAAGAGCTGTCATCCATCGTTTCATAGTCTTACTTTCCATGTCACCCGGCGGGTTTGCCTGTCACTGACATGGATATCTGTCCCTTTGATATGCAATAGCAGGGTCTGGCGGGAACCCTGTGGCTGTCTACTGCGCCCCTTTAGCGATGCGGGCATACCCCGCTGAAATCCATTTGGTCATTGACGATCTGCAACTGCTCTGGCGGCGTATCAGGGCCGACTGTCCATTCGATGTCAGAACTGCCGAAATTCTGAACGCACCACGACACACCCGCATGATGGCCTGCCTCGCGCGCACCGTCCAAAGACCGCGACACATCGCGGATGTTGACCGTGAAGACATCAAGCTGCTTGTCCACCTTTTTGACTTTGGTACGGAAAAACTGACCGTCAAAAGCGATCCGGTCGTCGTTGTTGCTGCAACCTGTCAGCAACAGCGCCACCGCTACAAAGGGGATCATCAATTTCATTCTATCACTCCGCCGCAACGGGGGTGCAGCCATGGCTGCGCCACATCGTCGCCTGTTTCAGGTAGGACCAGCCAAACGCATGATCGCTATCGCCATTGTCGCGCAAATGGTCAAGCCTTGCCAGCGCTTCTTGCAGGCTGGGCTGATGCCCCTCGGGCACCCACCACATCACGAAATGCATGGAACCCAGCACTTCAAACCATTCTTGGCGGCGCTCGTAAAACTGCTTGTGAATGGTGCCCCAGACAAATGTCTCAAGGCTGGCGACATCCTCCCAGACGCTCAGGTTCGGGACATATCGCGGATCACCATCAATCGCGGTGTCCGTATTGCCGGTGCCCGGTGCGCCCGAGCCTTCCATCATCCACACAAAACCGGGCATGCGTTTGCCCAAGCCGTTGATCCGGTCAAGATTGTCCATAAATTCGGCCACACGCGGATCATCCTGCGCCGCAACCAACCTGCCGACATTCAACTCTGCCAGATGCATACCCTTCATCGCCGCTTCCTTTCACGCAAGGGGGCCACGCCGTCCAACGCCTTGCGCAGAAACGCAATTGTCAGGTTGCCCCCGATAAACACCAATCCTACCACAGCAAGGTATACCCAGATCGGCACGATCCCGTAAGTGATTGCCTGATGCGTTGCCCATATCGGCAAGGCGAATATCGCAAAGGACAAAATCGCTGCCAAAAGGCTCAGCAACCCGTCCCAGATGTTCTTAAAGAACCCCATACCCTACCCGCACGCCTTTGTTTTCCAAAGCTGCGCGTCCTTGATGTGGTCCCAGCCAAAGACATGATCGCTCGGCCCTTCAGTCTCCAGATGCCGGAACTGCGCCATCGCCTCAGCCATCGTGGGTCTATGCCCGACAGGCACCCACCACATGGCAAAACGCAACGCCGCGCCCATGTCGTACCATTCGCCTTTGCGGTCATAAAACTGCTTGTGCACCGTGTTCCACACAAAATGCTCAAGCTGTGCCACGCTTTCCCAAACGCTCAAGGTGCTTGCCATACGCGGGTTCGCACCCATGTTGCCCGCCATATCGGTCTGTTCGAAATGCATGTCTTCCTCGGGCAGCATCCACACAAAACCCGGACTGCGCATCGCGGCTGCGTTGACCAGATCAAGACCGTTTACAAAGTCCCGTACCCGTGGATCATCCCAATCGTATTTCAGAATGCCAAGGTTCAGCTCCGCCAGATGATATCCCTCTGGCTGCTTCATTTTTCACCCGATCTAAAGAGTTTTGTGATTTGCCAAAAATTCTGAACACAAATCACTATCATGATCACCGCCGATAAGGTCGGTACCAAATCGCCTATTCCAGAGTACGTCAACGCACCCGCGATACCGTAGATGATAAGAATAGGTCCAA
>JAFMHE010000244.1 GCA_017854675.1 Paracoccaceae bacterium
TATGGTGGCGCCACTGTCGTGGCTGAACAGGTGGCATTCGCGCTGATCCGGCGGGGCGGTGTGCGCGTCACGGCAGTATCGCTATGCCAGCGGAGTGATCTGGCCCCCTATGCGGTGTTGAAAACCGAAAAGTCGGGGATCGTGAATTACCTAATCAACGTGCCCGCGCACCGCAGCTATGCACAAAGCTATGACAACCCTGATGTCACCGCGCGGATGGTCGAATTGATTGAGGCGCTGATGCCTGATGTGGTGCATGCACATTGTGTTCAGGACCTTGGCGTCGGCGTGATCGGGGCAGCAAACAGCGCTGGTATTCCCGTTGTGCTAAGCGTGCATGACTTTTGGTGGATCTGTGAGCGGCAGTTTATGCAGCGGATTGACCAGACCTATTGCGGTCAAAACCCTGTGCGGATCGAACACTGCAAAGGGTGCGCTGAGAATTTTTGGGCCGCGAAAGTACGGCGGGATCACCTAGCCAAGATGGCCGCACACGTTTCTGTGATCACGTATCCAAGCGTGTTTGCGAAAGACCTGTGTGAGCGGTCAGGGTTTGCACAAGGCAAGGGTACGGTTTGGGAGAACGGGGTGCATTTGCCGGGGTCGGGCTTTGCCGATGCGCAATGTGCGCGCAGGGCGGGCGATCCGCGGTTGGTGTTTGGCTATCTGGGTGGTCCGTCGCAGATCAAGGGATGGCCACAGATCAAAGCGGCCTTTGGGGATGTGGCGCGCAATGATTTCAAGGTGAGGGTCGTTGAGGGCACACAAGATGGATCATGGTGGCGCGGCGTCGATCTGCGCGGTCTGCAAGGCGATTGGGAGGTCATACCGCGTTTTGAGCAGTCACAGATGGACGCGTTTTATGCCCAGATAGACGTGTTATTGTTCATGTCGCAGTGGAAAGAAACCTATGGGTTGGCGATCAGGGAGGCACTGGCGCGCGGCATTCGGGTGATCCAGACAGATAGTGGCGGCACGGTTGAGCATTTGGGGCCAACGGACACGCCGCGCATCGCGATTGGTGCGCCGCATGGGCAACTGACACAGGCGATTGAGGGTGTGCTGGCTGCGCACCCGCATGTTCAGGAACCGGTTGCTGTTCAAAACTTCGATGCGCAAGCGACGGAGTTTGAGAGTATCATTGAGGCCCTGCTTTAGAACGCAAAGTCATCCTCGCTAAGGTCGGCGCGGTTGACGTTCTCAAGAAAGATCGAGGTGTTCTGGCCGGTCGAAATTAACACGCCGCCGTTTGTCTGACCGGACGCTGCCAGAATATCCTCTAGATCATTGAGGCTGCTGATTTGTATGAGGTTGATCACCTCGTCAGGGTCGTTTGCGTCAAAATCTGCAATGACATCATCGCCGTGTCCATCTGCAAAGATGAATTCGTCAGCGTCAGCACCTCCTTCCAATAGGTCGTTGCCCGCACCGCCATAAAGGATGTCGCGTCCCGCATCGCCGCTAAGCGTATCGCGCCCGGTCCCGCCGTCCAGAACGTCATTGCCTGCGCCCCCAAAGAACCGGTCATCGTCGGCGCCGCCCCAAAGCGTGTCGTTTCCTGCTTGTCCGAACAGGCCGTCCCCATCTGCGCCGCCGTCCAACTGATCATCGCCTTCACCGCCGAACAGACGGTCAAAACCGGTGCCACCGATCAGGACATCATTGCCGTCTTCGCCAAATAATTTGTCCTCTCCGGCGCCTCCATCAAGGATATCATTGCCGTTACCACCGTTCAAAAGGTCGGTGCCTTCGTCCCCGAAAATCGTATCATCGCCCGCCTCGCCCCAGACGCCATCAATGCTGAACCCGGTGTTTGCGCCCGCGCTGATCCAATCGTCACCGGTGCCGCCAAAAATGCGGTCGCCACCGTCGCCGCCCCATATCCGGTCGTTGCCATCGCGCCCGTCGATCCGGTCAACGCCTGCGCCACCGACCAACACATCCGCGTCCCCACCGCCATCCATGCTGTCATCGCCTGCGCCCCCTAGCAGCGTATCTGTACCGTTCCCCCCCAACAACGTATCGACACCTGCGCCCCCGGCGATAACGTCATTTCCATCGGCACCTGTAAGCAGATCATCGCCCGCCTCGCCGCCAAGGGTATCGGCACCGCCGCCTGCATTGATCGTGTCGTTGCCGCCATTGCCAAAGATCCGGTCTGCCTGTCCGAACCCTGTGAAAACATCGCCGTTCGTGCTGCCGCGCGTGTCACCGCTGCGCCACGCGACTGTCATCGTTGGTTCGGATTGCAATACAGGCGAAACAGGTGCGGCACCTGCGGGGCTGATAGGGGTTGGTGTGACAATATCCGGTTCAGGGTCAGGTCCGGGATCCGGCTCCGGCCCGGTGTCAGGATCTGGGTTCGGGTCCGGTTTTGGATCGTTTGCGGGCTCGCGCGCCACATTTGTGTCGATCCTGTTGCCTGTGATCAGGTTGGCGGGCGTAAAATCGTCAGCGGACAGGCGGGTGCCATCCGCAGTGCGAACCTCAAGAACATCATTTCCGATGCGAATTTCTGCGCCCCAACTGTGCGACGCGATAGACAATGCACCGATGCCATCAATATGGGTGAAGTCGGACAGATCAATGCGGTCAGACAGAGGGTCAAAGTCTGTCACAGTGTCACGGGCATCGTCCCGGAAGAATATGAAGGTGTCCGCACCACTGCCACCTGTCAATTCATCAACACCGGCACCATCCATCAAGATATCGCTACCGCCGTTACCCGAAATCACATCACCCCCATCACTGCCGACAAGAACGTCGTCGCGCCCCGTGCCGTTTACCGCGCCACCCTGCGGTTTGCTGAACAGGGTTTCACCAAGATCGGGCAGGGAGATGGTGAATTCCGAAAGATACGGCGCGGCTTCGGTCGAGGCCCAGATGCGGATGCCGTCCGGCGTTGCCATTGCCTCAAGCGCTGTGATGCCCCGCAAAGGTGTTTCGGCCGTGCCTGCCATCGCGTCGAGATGTTGCAGGCGACCGCCCGGAAGCACCGTCAGCAAGCTGATGCCTTGATCGTTACCCGCCGCAAAAACGAAATTCTGACCGCCTACCGTGACACTGGTGACGTGGCTGGCATGCGCAAACCGTGTGTCGAGACTGTCAATCAAGTGGTCCACGGGTGCCAGCCCGCGACCGTCATCTGACACCTCAAGCACGGAGAGCGACCCGCTGCCAGACGCTGTGACAATCACATAAAGCGTGCCATCCGCTGCCTCGGTCACGGCCATCGCACCGGGTCTGTCGGCCCACATGCCGGTGTCGTGGTTTGCATCGGCAATATGGCGTAGCGTGCCGTTTTCCTGACGAAACATGCTGATAGTATCGGCGCTGCCGTAGCTGACGAAAGCAAAGTTCTGGCCGTTGTGTGTGGCGGTGATGACGTCTGTGACAGGTGTATTTTGGGTGGCCGTGGCGTCGCCCAAATTGCTGATGGAAAGTTGGTTGTTCGGTTCGATGGACACGTTGACCAGACCACCACCACGCAGCGCGGCAAGACCCTGATTGCTGCCCGCAAAAAGCGCCATATCGGTGAATTGCGCCATATCAAAGCCACTGGTTGATGCCGAAGTCGCACCCTGAAAGGGCGATCCTGACCCGTCCTGTTCAATCCGCACACCAGTCAGTGCGGTCGCGTTCAAACCAGCCATATAAAGCGCGATTTGACCGCCGGTTTCGTGCAAAACCAGATCGGTGGTTTCCAGTTGCAACAGGTCGGGATCAATTGCCCATTGCCCCTGAACGCCCGTCTGACCGGGCGTTGCGCCAACATCAAACGCGGTAAGCCAGCCATCACCGCGTGTCACGGCAAAGAGCGTGGCTGCATCGCCGTCAAAGGCAATCTGCAAATCCGTCAGCCCGACAAGCGCGTTTTCCTGTGGCGTAAGCAGGGGCGATTGTGATGAAAAGACAGCTTTTACCATGAAACCCCCGTGTATTTATCAAGACAGGAGTGATGCCCGCCCAAGATGCATGCGCCATGTTTGAATTATGGCCACCCTGCGGAGCTTGTCGCGGATTTGAACCAAAAGCCGTTGCAGTTTTGCGTATTGATGCGCGCGGTACAGCCGCAATTCATTCACAGGGGTGGGACAATGTCCGGTCCATTCTTCTTTGATTAACTCCGCAAAAGGACGTGTTTATGCCTCAGATTTCTCCGTCATTATCGCTGCCCTATCTGCAACCTGCGCAGGCACAGAAACATGTCACCCACAATGAAGCGCTGCGCATTCTGGATGCGGTGACACAGCTAAGCGTTCAAGACGCCACCTTGACCGAACCGCCCGCATCCCCAACCGAAGGGGCGCGATATGTCGTGAACGGTGTCGGCACCGGGGCATGGGCCAACAACGATTTCGCCGTCACCATCTGGAGCGATTCAGCATGGCATTTCGTGCAGCCCACCACCGGCTGGCGCGCTGATGTGGCGGCAACCGGTGAAACACTGCGCTTTGATGGCAGCGCTTGGGTGGCGCTGGCTGCGGGTGGTGGCGGCGCAGTTGATTTGCAGAACCTGCCATTGGTGGGCATCGGGACCACGGCTGATACAACCAACCGGCTGTCTGTTTCTGCCGATGCGACGCTGCTGACCAATCAGGGCAGCGGTCACCAGCTCAAGCTGAACAAGGCGGCACCCGGCGACACGGCAAGCTTGTTGTTTCAGACGGGATTTTCAGGCCGTGCCGAAATGGGCACCTCTGGTTCTGATGATTTTGCGATCAAAGTCAGCCCGGATGGCAATACGTTTCACACAGCGCTGAGCGTTGATGCGGACAGCGGCGCGGTTCAGTTCCCAACGGGCCAGAACTATTTTCAGGATGTGTTCATCGTTAATGACACGGCGTTTTCATTCGATATTCCATGGTCGAACCCGTCGCGCATGATGATGTGGCTCAGCGTCAACATGGGCGGACGGTTCTATATGATCGCTGTGACGGGGTCGATGACCGGCGCGGGCAACTTTAGCGAGATATTCGCAAGCCCGCCCGGCACGCTGAGCTTTCTGACGGGCGCGCTGTCCGGAACGACCGGTCCGGCAAACAGCATCAACCTGTCCATTGACAGTTCCAGCGGCACACCGCGCATGTATGTCGAGAACCGTTTGGGCAGCAACCGTTTGTTTACACTAGCAACTTTGGGGAAATAAGATGAGCAACCAGATAGAATACCGTATGGCCCTTTTGCCCGGTTTCGGGCGCGTCCGCGTGCCGGCGCATTTGACCGACGCCGAAGTGCTGGAACAGATCCATGGCGCTGATCAAGAGGCAACACCGAAAAAGAAAACCCGCAAAAAGCCCTAAAGAAGGCGTCAAATTGCGCGCTGCGTTGTATGTGGTATCCAGAATAAGGA
>JAFMHE010000245.1:0-3864 GCA_017854675.1 Paracoccaceae bacterium
GCGCGGGTTCCTCTTTCGCTTCTTAGACCCCTCAAGGTAGTGAGAAATGCAGGGCCGCTTTCACGTTTTGGCGACGATCTGCTTGGACGATGTCAATGCTGCGACGCTTTTACCGACATACCAAGATGGAACGTGACCGTAAGCCACGAGGCGTCAGCCCCGCACTTTTGAGAACGGCGAGGGGGGCTTGATTGTGGTTTTTGGGGCTGAACGACTTTGAGGTGTTCCTTCTTCCAGGATCGTCTGCGCGATAATCGCCTCGCCTGAAGAGCGTTCCAACGCCACCAGAAACTCCCAAATATTAACACAGCTGTCTTCAATTGCGCCGGTCGGTGCCGGAGCATCGCCCAAATCACTGCCACTGCGGGCGCGCAGGTCGCGGACTTGCCGCATCATGCGGCTGACCATTGGTTTGATGTCTTGGGCAGATTTTGCGGCAAGATGCTCAACAATAGCCACCACATCCGCGCGTGGATAGGTCTGTGCGTTCAGCGCCGGGGTCAGTTTGGACTTTCGCAGTGCATTGGCAACGGCACGCGAGAATTCAGGTGCAGAGAGGTCATCTTTGCTGAGGTAGTCGCGGCATCCGCTGTCAATTGCCTGCTGCGCCAATGCTTCTTTGTCCTGGCCGGTGATCATGATTGTCGCTGCAGTGTGGTTTTGCGCGGACATGTTGATCATTTGGAGGGCTTCCATACCAGTCCCGTCCGGCAGACCGTAATCGATCAGGATCAGATCGAAACGGTGCTGTTCAATGAGTTCCTCAAATGCGCTGAGCGTGACGGCATTTGCGACTTCACAGGCCATATCAAGGCCGGAACACAAACGGGCCAGCCTGTGCCTGTCAAAGCGTTCATCGTCCAGTATCAGCACCTGCAAAAGCGATGGCGGCGGCACAGCCTGAGACCGTGCGGTGGTATGTGTGAAAGTCACGCGATGCTCCTTTGTGAGCCCGATGAGTAATGAGTTGGGGTGAAACATAGGACGCGCCGGGTTACGCAAACGTTAAGAGAGTGCATTGCAGCGGGAATTTAAGCGGGATAAACGCGGCACATGACTGAAAAAACCCGCCCCCGCCGTAACTTTTATGGCCGCCTCAAAGGCAAATCGCTCAAATCCTCTCAAAAGGGATATATTGAGGAAGACCTTGATGATCTGTCGCCCGGCGCTGTCAGTTGGGAGGATAATCCCGAGCGGACACCGCTTGATCTGGCGGGGCTGTTCGGCGCAAAGCCGGTCTGGCTTGAGGTCGGCTTTGGCGGTGGTGAGCATATGGTACATCAGGCCGCCACTAATCCTGATGTCGGTATCATCGGGTGCGAACCTTACATCAACGGCGTCGCAATGCTGTTGGGCAAGATCAGGCGCGCGGGTGTCAGCAACCTTGCGGTTCATCCCGGTGATGCGCGGGATATGTTTGATGTGTTGCCTGTCGCGTCGATCAGCCGCGCGTTTCTGCTCTATCCTGATCCGTGGCCCAAAACGCGTCATCACCGCAGGCGGTTTGTGACCCCCGAACATCTGGAGCCGTTGGCGCGGGTGCTGAAACCCGGTGCAATTTTCCGCGTGGCGACAGATATTGAGGATTATGTGCGTCAGACATTGGAGCAAGTGCCGCAATTTGGCTTTGAGTGGTTGGCAGAGCGGCCCGATGATTGGCGCAAGCCATGGCAGGACTGGATCCCGACGCGGTATGAGCAAAAGGCGCTGCGCGAAGGGCGCACGCCACATTATCTGACGTTCCGCAGGGTGTGAGCGAAAGGAGCGGGCAAGCCCGCATTCGATTTATTTAAAGGATGAGGGGGTTTTACCCCCTCAAACTCCCCTCAGTATTTTAAGCGAAAAGAAATAGAGTGTCCTTGGCATGGACGGGCCGTGGGGGCTGGTTTAGAACTGCCCGGAACATTGTAAGGATGCAGATATGTCTGGCCACGGCGCGCCTATTCCCATGATTTCGACGGCCTGCGGGCCGCTTACCGGCACAGCTGAGGTTCCGGGCGATAAATCCATCTCGCACCGGTCCTTGATCCTAGGCGCGATGGCCGTGGGTGAGACCACCATCGAAGGGCTATTGGAAGGGCAGGATGTGCTGGACACCGCAAAGGCGATGCGGGCGTTCGGGGCAGAGGTGACAGAGCTGGGCGGCGGCAAATGGTCGGTGCATGGCGTGGGTGTTGGCGGCTTTGCCGAACCTGACGGTGTGATTGATTGCGGCAACTCCGGCACCGGGGTGCGGTTGATTATGGGGGCGATGGCGACCTGTCCGATCACGGCCACATTCACGGGCGATGCCAGTTTGAACGGGCGGCCCATGGCACGGGTGACGGATCCGCTGGCGTTGTTCGGCTGTCAGGCCGTGGGGCGGTCGGGTGGGCGGTTGCCAATGACGCTGGTGGGTGCAGCAGACCCCGTGCCAGTACGGTATGTTGTGCCAGTGCCGTCTGCGCAGGTCAAATCTGCGGTGCTGCTGGCAGGGTTGAATGCGCCCGGCCAGACAGTTGTGATCGAGGCAGAAGCGACGCGGGATCATACGGAGCGAATGTTGGCAGGCTTTGGTGCCGAGATTTCAGTCGAGCAGACCGATGAGGGCCGTGTGATCACCCTGATCGGTCAGCCCGAGTTGAAACCGCAGCATATCGAGGTGCCGCGTGATCCAAGCTCTGCCGCGTTTCCGGTCTGTGCGGCGTTGATTGTGCCCGGGTCGGATGTGCTGGTGCCGGGGATCGGTTTGAACCCGACGCGGGCGGGGTTGTTCACCACCTTGCGTGAAATGGGTGCCGATCTGACCTATGAGAACGAGCGTACCGAGGGCGGGGAGCCTGTCGCGGATTTGCGCGCGCGGTTCTCGCCTTACCTGAAGGGGATCGAAGTGCCGCCTGCGCGTGCGGCGTCGATGATTGATGAGTATCCGGTTTTGTCTGTGGTGGCGTCCTATGCCACCGGTCAGACAGTGATGCGCGGTGTGAAAGAACTGCGCGTCAAGGAAAGCGACCGCATTGATGCGATGGCCAAGGGGCTGCGCGCCAATGGTGTCGAGGTTGAAGAAGGCCCTGATTGGTGGATCGTCACCGGACGGGGCCACGGGAATGTGGCAGGCGGGGCCACCTGTGCCAGCCAGTTGGATCACCGGATCGCAATGTCGTTTCTGATACTGGGGATGGCATCGCAAGACCCGGTTCAAGTGGACGATGGCGGGCCAATTGCCACATCATTTCCGATTTTTGAGCCATTGATGGCAGCACTCGGGGCACAGGTGTCGCGGACGTGAGCAGGCGGCAGGAGAGGGTTTGATGGCAGTAACGCGCGGATTTACGGTTGCGATTGACGGGCCTGCGGCCTCTGGCAAGGGCACCATTTCCAAGGCTGTTGCTGCGCATTTCGGGTTTGCGCATCTGGATACCGGACTTTTGTACCGCGCGGTGGGGGCCAAGGTTCTGTTGGGCGTTCCCGCAGAACAGGCAGCAAAGGCGCTGGTGACGGATGATCTGGAAAACGACGCCTTGCGCACGCCCGAGGTGGCGCAGGCGGCAAGTCAGGCGGCGGCCCTTCCAGCCGTTCGTGCGGCATTGGTTGATTTTCAACGCTCTTTTGCAGCGCGCGCCGGGGGCGCTGTGCTGGACGGGCGCGACATTGGCACGGTGATTTGCCCGGATGCACAGGTGAAATTGTTTGTGATCGCGGATGCGTTTGTGCGGGCGCAACGGCGGTTCGCGGAACTGTCTGACAAAGGCATGGATGTCACGCTGGAAGATGTTTTCGCCGATGTGCAGGCCCGTGATGCACGTGACATGGGGCGGGCTGATGCGCCGCTTAAACCGGCGCTGGATGCGATTGAGATCGACACATCCCGGATGGCGATAGACG
>JAFMHE010000245.1:4100-5308 GCA_017854675.1 Paracoccaceae bacterium
CCGACATTTCACCGATGTAATTGCCGGGAAAGCAGGAGCCGACTTTGGCATTGTCAAACTCGATGTCCACAGCTCCCGCAATGAGATAGACCAGATTGTTAACCGGTTCGCCCTGTGTCGTCAGGATCGTCCCCGCTGCACCATCTGCCCAGACCCCCAGATTAAGCACATAGCGTGCTTCGCTGGGCGACAGTTCAGACAGGCGCGCATCGACAAAGGCCTGTTCTTCGACAGAAAACCGCGCGCGGCGGTTGGCGATCCATTCGCGGGTGATCTGCAAGATGTTGACCAAGACCAACAGCGCTTCCCAGAACGAACTGACGGGATCATTCAGCCAGATCGCGGCATAGGCGATGGCGACCAAGGCCGACGCGATGACCAGCAACCGGAGCGCGAACAAGGTGCGCATCAGCATGGACGCAACAAGCAGCAGGTAGGCCAAATGCCCGACCATTGCACCGGGGGAAAGTGCGGATGAAAGTGTGAGCTCCACTGGACTGACCTCTGAAAAACCAAGTTGTGATTGATGTTAGGGGGGGACTTGCCGCCATGCACTTAGAATCTTTGCGACATTGTGTTCACCAAAGCGTTGGTGGTGTGCGGAACCGGGCGTTGCTAGGCTTGTCACGAAACGCATGAAAGGTCATCGCAATGAGAACTTTTTTGATATCGCTGCTGTCGATTGTCTGGGTGACAGGCGTCGGCGCGCAGCAGATTGTGCCGGATGAGACAGTCCCCAATGAGGCGCCCCCAGTGGTGCAGGATGAAGCCCCCCGGATGACCATCGCAGGGCTTGCCCGGATTGTGCAGGCCTTGGACCCGGATGTGATCGCGCGCGGGCCGGTGTTGGAGTTCACGCTGGATGACATCCCGATCCTTGTGATTGCAGACGAACGCGCGGACCGCATGCGGGCGATGGTGCCGATTGCATCGGCTGACGCGTTGTCTGCCGAAGACCTGATGCGGATGATGCAGGCGAATTTTGATGCGGCATTGGATGCACGTTATGCCGTGGCCAACGGGCGTTTGTGGGGCGTGTTCATCCATCCGCTGTCGCTGTTGGAAAAGGATCAGTTTCTGTCGGGGTTGGTGCAAACCATCACTGTCGCCAAGACCTATGGCACGGGATACACAGGAGGTGCTGCGATTTTTGGCGGGGGCGACAGTAACGGAATTTATCAGGATTTGTTTGACGAGTTGAAGAAGAA
>JAFMHE010000246.1 GCA_017854675.1 Paracoccaceae bacterium
AAACTGCGCAAGTCCTGAACGGCAGCCGCGTTTGATCTGTCTGCTTTTACAGCGGCGCTAGGAGAACATCCCCTTAAGGTCGACACTGCTTCTTTTGCCGATGTCCGCTTTATGGGCCGCCAAAAACGCTTCTGCGGCGTCAAAACCCGCTTTGTGCAAGGTGCGGATCACTTCAGGGTTCGGGATCATCTTGGTTGCAACAGACAATTGTTCCATCAGAACATCATCTGCGATCATGTGCACGCGAACCCGGCTCATTGCCCCCTCATTCAGGGTTCCCTTGTCCAGTAGGCGCTGCACAAACTCGATCGCGCGCAATTCGCGCAGCAGGCTCGAGTTAAAGCTGATCTCGTTGATACGGTTCTGGATTTGCTTTGGCGTTTTGGGGATTTCTTTGCGTTCCAGCGGGTTGATATTTACAACTACAATGTCGCCCGGCAAGCCATTGGAGAACAAGTGAAAGAGCGCAGGATTGCCCGTATACCCACCATCCCAGAACGCCTCTGACTGGCCGGTTTCGCTGTCGTACATCTCAACAGCTTTAAAGACCGTTGGCAGGCACGCAGAAGCCATCAACGCATCCGGCCCGATCTCGTCGCCCGAAAACACCCGGATTTTGCCATTGCGCACGCGCGTCGCGCAAACAAAGAGCTGCGGCGCGGCATCACCGCAGACTTGGTCGTAGTTAAAGCGCGTGACAATGTCCTGAAGCGAGTTTTTGTAAAGCGGACCAAAGGCATAGGGCGATGTCATATTCGAGACCGCATCAGAAACGGCCACGGGCCATGAATATTCAATCGCCTTGCTGAGCGCTGCAACGCCGAAGGGCGCCATCCACTGGCTCATGCCAATGTCCGACACACCAGCTACCTCGTGCCAAAGCCAGTCGAGGTTCTCGCGCGCGCCTGCGCAGCCATTTGCGACCATCCCCGCCTTGAGTGCCGCACCATTCAGGGCCCCCGCAGAGGTGCCGGAGATGCCGCAAATCTCGATATCGTCCTGTTGCAGCAGGCAATCCAGCACGCCCCATGTGAACGCGCCATGCGCACCGCCACCCTGCAGAGCGAGGTTGATTTTTAGCTTTGCCATCCCCCCGCGCCCTACAGCGCCGTCCACCCGCCATCGACAGAGATTGTCGTGCCGGTGATCTGGGCCGCCGCAGAAGCACACAGGAATGTGGTTGTTTCGCCGATTTGCTCGACCGTGGCGAATTCCTTGCTGGGCTGACGCGTCAGTAGGACATTCTCCATCACTTCTTCGCGGGTCATGTCGTATTCCTTCATCGTGTCAGGGATCTGCTTTTCGACGATGGGCGTCAGGACATAACCGGGGCAAATGGCGTTGCAGGTGATGTCTTCTTTGGCCGTCTCCAGTGCCGTCACCTTGGTTAGGCCAACAACGCCGTGTTTGGCCGTCACATATGCCGATTTGAAGGGCGACGCGGTCAGACCGTGGGCCGAGGCGATGTTGATCACCCGACCCCACCCTGCCTTGCGCATCATGGGCAGCGCCACAGCGGTGGTATGAAAGGCAGACGACATGTTAATCGCGATGATTGCGTCCCATTTTTCGGTTGAAAATTCAGGGATCGGGGCAACATGCTGGATACCGGCATTGTTCACCAGAATGTCGCAGACGCCGGCGTCCTCAATCAGTTTCCGGCACTGATCGGCCTTGGACATGTCGGCCTGAATGTAGCGGGCTTTCACGCCGGTCTCATCGCTGATCTTCTGCGCGATTGCGTGATCATCGGGAGTGTCGGTAAAGGAGTTTAGCACGATATCCGCGCCAGCGCGCGCCAACGCCCATGCGACCCCAAGCCCGATGCCCGAGTTGGAACCGGTGATTACGGCGGTCTTGCCAGCCAGATCAATTGTATATGCCATGGGGGATCTCCTTAATGATATTCTGCAGCTGCATCATGTCTTGCTGCGCGTGCACCTCATCATGTAGTGCTGCGCACGCAAAGTGAACGCCAAAGATGTGGTTGATTTGATTGCTTATCAACTGAGCAAAAAAAAACGCCAGCACGAAGCTGGCGTTAAGTTATTGAGGCAGGTTTCATACAGGCAAGAAACCTATCGAGCAGTGCCCTTGTTATAAGCAATTGCGCGCGCAGAGTCCAAGCAAAAGTTTGAACCTGCGTACAGGCACAGCTAAAGGTTAACGCTATAAAACAAAGGCTGGGCATGATTGTTTCCAAAATGGCATTCGATTTTTTCGTGAAACTGGGGCGCTTTGCGTCTGTTTCTTCATTGATTCTGTGGGGGGGATTCGCCGCCGCTCAGCCGACGCACGGGCTATCTATGTACGGCACCCCCGCGCTACCACCGGATTTTGTGTCCCTGCCCTATGCGAACCCCGATGCGCCCAAAGGCGGCACCATCACGCTTGGCAACACCGGCGGGTTCGACAGTCTGAACCCGTTTGTACGCAAAGGAACGGTGCCCTGGCAGTTGCCCTTTTTCACCCACGAAAGCCTGATGGGCCGCTCATGGGACGAACCTTTTGCACTTTATGGCCTGCTGGCCGAGACAATCGAGGTTCCTGATTCTCGCGCATGGGTGGAATTCACCCTTCGGGAGACCGCCCGATTCTCTGACGGGACGCCGGTGACGGTCGATGATGTGCTTTTTTCATACGAGGTTTTGGGCACGCAAGGGCACCCGCGTTATCACGGTCTTTACCGCCAGATTGAGAAAATCGAACAAACCGGCCCGCGCAAAGTCCGCTTTACCTTTAACCAAGAGAACCGCGAACTGGCGCTGCTGGCGGGCATGCGCCCCATCCTCAGCCGCGCGCAGTGGGAGGGCAAGGATTTCGCCAACGCACCCCTCGCTGACATCCCGCTGGGCACAGGCCCCTATGTGGTCGACAGCTATGATGCAGGCCGCCGCGTGACCTTGAAACGCAATCCCGACTATTGGGGCACCGATCTGCCGCTGCGCCGTGGCACCAACAACTTTGATGAAATCCGGCTGGATTTCTATGGTGACGGCACGGTGCTGTTTGAGGCATTCAAGGCCGGCGAAATATCCGCAGGGCGCGAATTCAACGCCGAAACATGGGCCAGTCAATATGACTTTCCTGCCGTCCAGCGCGGTGATGTGATCAAATCGACATTTCCACATTCAAAACCCTCTGGCATGACCGGATTTGCGATAAACACCCGCCGCGCGCCGTTCGATGACTGGCGCGTCCGCGAGGCGCTGATACAGGCCTTCAACTTTGAATATATCAACGGCACGCTCACCGGGGGCGCCTTGCCGCGCATCAGCTCGTATTTCTCCAACTCCACGCTTGCCATGCAGCCCGGTCCGGCACCGCAGGCGGTCGCAAAGATGCTTGCCCCCTTTGCCGCCGATCTGTTGCCCGGCACACTTGAAGGCTACGCCCTGCCCGCCTCTGACGGTAGTGCGCGCAACCGCAAAGGCATCCGCACGGCGATGAAACTGTTGCAGGACGCGGGGTTCTCCGCCGCAGGTGGCACCATGCGCGCCGCTGACGGGACACCGCTGCGCTTTAGCATCCTGATCTCCAAAGGGTCCGCGCAGGATTTTCAAGGTTCGGAAAAATCGGCTGAGCTTTATGTTCAGGCGCTAAAACGCCTTGGCATTGATGCCACGGTCGAAATTGTCGACAGCGCGCAGGTGGTGGCCCGCCTTGATGCGTTCGATTTTGACATAACCACATTCCGCCGTGCGCTATCGCTCAGCCCCGGCAATGAGCAGCGCTATTATTGGGGGTCCGAGGCCGCAGACCAGACCGGCACGCGCAATGTCATGGGCGCGCGCAACCCTGCGATTGATGGCATGATCGACCGGATGCTGACATCTGTAACGGCCGAAGATTTCACCAACGCCACCCGCGCGCTGGACCGGGTGCTGACGGCGGGGCGCTATGTGATCCCGATCTGGCAATTCGACGAAGGGTTGATCGCCCATGACGCGCGCATGGCCTATCCGGGTAGATTGCCGCTTTATGGGGATGGCCCGAATTTCATGCCTGAAGTATGGTGGTGGACCGGCGACGAATAACCTTCGCAAAACTGTTACAGAACAACGCTAGGCGAAGCGCTGAACAGGCGGCAAAGCTGCTTTGCATGGCAAAAGGAGAGCCAAAATGATGCGCAAAGCATTTGCCGAAGGGTTGGGCACAGCGATGCTGCTGATCTCCGTGATAGCGTCCGGTATCATGGGCGTGAACCTTGCAGATGGAAACGTCGCACTAACATTGTTGGCCAATGCGATAGCCACGGGTTGCATGCTGTATGTGATCATCACCGTGCTCGGCCCGATTTCTGGCGCGCATTTCAATCCGGCGGTCACACTAGCATTTGCCTTGCGCGGCGAGATGGTCACGCGCGAGGTGCCGGTTTTTATTCTGGCGCAGGTTGCGGGGGGCGTTCTGGGTGTCTGGGCGGCACATGCGATGTTCGATCTGGCGATTTTGCAGACCTCCACTACAATGCACCGCACCGGCGGCGCACAATGGTTTTCCGAAGGGATCGCCACGTTCGGTCTGTTATTCGTGATTTTTGGCGGTCTCAAGGCGCGGCCTGACGCCGTGCCAACTTTGGTCGCACTCTATATAACGGGCGCATATTGGTTCACGTCCTCGACCAGCTTTGCCAACCCTGCGGTGACCTTCGCGCGCGGGTTCTCGGATACGTTTGCAGGGATTTATCCTGGTCATGTCGCCGCTTTCATCGTTGTTCAGCTGTTGGCGGTCGGCATCGCCCATCTTGTGCTGCGCCGTTTGTTCCATCACTAACGCGCGTCAGGACAGCGATGTGACCCACAAAATCGTCGCATCCTCGGCAGAGGTCGAAATCACGTTGTGCCCCATTGTCGCGTCATAATAGGCGCTGTCGCCGCGCCGCAACTCGACCGGCTCGTAAAATTCGGTGAATAGCTGCACAACACCGGTGATCACGAACAGGAATTCCTCGCCGTCGTGACGCACCCAACCGTCGAATTCATCCATTGAACGTGCCCTGATGCGCGCCCGGTAGGGCAACATCTGCTTTTTCAGCAAGGTGTCTGCCAGCAATTCATGTTCGTAGGTGGTCGTGGCCTTGGCCGCCCCTTCGCCCGATTTGGTCACAGCCATACGGCCATTGATCCGTTCAGCCGCCGGGGGCGTGAACAACTGCGGCACCGAGATTTCCAAACCCACAGCCAGCTTTTTCAGCGCATCATAAGTCGGTGACATCTGACCGTTTTCGATCTTCGACAAAGTCGAACGCGCAAGTCCAGCCTGCTTGGCTGCCTGTTCCAGCGTCCATTTGCGGCCCTTGCGCAATT
>JAFMHE010000247.1 GCA_017854675.1 Paracoccaceae bacterium
AGATAAGTTGGGTGATATCAGAAATGACCGTCGCTCCTGTTGTGCCAGCAGTGCAGGGCGAAAACCGATGATCGGTGCGGCCGCCTGTTGGTACGACCAGCATATGCTGTCCAAACGGGTATGTCTTGTGCGATTATCGTTGGAGCATTAGCGCCAGACGACAGCACAAGCAAACAATGAGGTCATGGCCGGGTGGCGGACAGACAGGGAGTGATACCCGCCTTTCTGCTATAGCCATTATTCTTCTCAAACCCCTGTAAAACCATAACTATTGTGCGTTTGTGTATCTAAGTGTTGCTTGCTGATTCTGTAAATGTCATACCCTTTGTGTATCCGTAGTGTATCCATAGGGGGCATGATGACACTAGCAACAGATCTGGCAATCCGTAAGTGGAAGCCGACGAAGGACGGAGAGGCGATCGGCACAGGTGGCCGCACTGGCCTGTATGTCCGCGGCTGGAAAACTGGGACAAAGGCTTTTTACTTTCGAGCCAAGACTTGGATCAAGCTGGGCGATTATCCTGACACGTCGCTTGCCATGGCGCGTGAGTTGTCAACGGTTGCCAAGCGGCTGGCGCGCGAAGGCTTTGGCGTTGACGCACTGAGCCGTGGGTTTGCCAATGCGACCACAGCGACAGAGCTTGAAGCCGTTATCAGGGGCGAGGTGCTGGCCGGTTTTGCCGATGTGGGGGCGACTAACGCCCCGACCTACCATGACCTTTGGAGCGAATGGTACGAGGGTCGCAAACATAAGCTGCAAGAAGGCCCAAGCCGCCGCCGCCCTGAGGCTATCCACCTGCACCATATCAAGCCGGTTTTGGGCGATCGACCGATCACAGAAATCAGGCGACGTGAAATTTTCAACCTGCTGGAACCTTTATTCCGCGAAAAGCCTGTCACCGCCGGCCATGCTTTGGGCCACATCCAGGCGGTGTTTGATCGTGCCACGAATAAAGAGCTGATCGAGGCCGACCCGACGCCCCGCAAGTCGGCTTTCGCGGATGCCGTAGCGCGACGTGAGGTGAAACACCACGGCACCTTGGCACCTGAGCGGATGCCAGAACTTTGGCAATGGCTGGGCACGACAGATGCAAGCGACACGGCCAAGCTGGCGATCCTGACAGCCATGACCACCGGCCACAG
Source organism: Paracoccaceae bacterium (assembly GCA_017854675.1). GTDB lineage: Bacteria > Pseudomonadota > Alphaproteobacteria > Rhodobacterales > Rhodobacteraceae > Sulfitobacter. Next base: position 1,144 of record JAFMHE010000247.1, read on the forward strand.
GATCGGTGTTATCGTTCACGCTGAATGGGCGCATATCGATGATGCAAGCGGCGTGTGGACCGTGCCAGCGCGCACAGACCGCACAACGCAGGGGCGGATGAAGTCTGGCAGGGAATACGCCCTACGCCTACCTGAGCCGCTGCTAGAGCGTCTGAGGGTCCTTCGCAAAGATCCAGATCAGCAATATGTATTCGAAAGCCCGACAACGACAGGGCCAATATCGCCCAATGCTATCCGCAAAACGCTGAAACGGTTTGACGCCGATCTAACGGCACACGGCTTTCGGAACGCGATCAAGGGATGGTGCAGGACCGCGACGCCGCCTGTGCCGGATCACATCGCCGATGCGTTTTGTGACCATAGCTTGCGAGGGCTGGACGCCGCCTATCGTCGGGGTGACACTTCCACAGAGCGCGCGGATCTTGCGGCGCGTTTGTGTGACTTTGTGATGGGGGTGACAGAATGACGGATGAAGGCCTATTTCGGCACTTATGGACTTCCTATCAATCTACGATCGATGGGCGACAGACATACGGCGACGTTGAACTTCTGGCCGAAGCGGCAGAGAGGATGAAATGGCCCGGCGCGCCAGAGATGGGCAGCACCATAGCAAGGGTGCTGCGCGCGAAGGTAGTGAAAGACAAGATTGGTAAAGCGTCAAAGCATTATAAATCGGTACGAGACCGTCAAATCTTCGATATGGCACAGATACTCATTGATCAAGGCATGACGCAAACAGAGAGCTATGAGCGCATCGCACTTATTTTTGAAATAGAGGCGGACGCCGTGGCTAAGGTGGTGACTAAGATTAAAAAGGAAAGAGGCTTGGAAAAATAGCAGCTGCGTTTGTCCTTGGACGGACCGCGCAAATGTGTGTTCATTCCTGTGTCAGAAGCAAATGGAGTATTGCTATGTCTGACACACAAACCACACAGCGCTGGCTAAATGCCGAGCAAGTCGCCGCACGTTATGGATGCGGTCGCGTTACAGTTTACCGGATGGTCAAGCGCGGCCAGATACCGGCCCCTATCCAATTTTCTGGACGAATGAGCCGCTGGGACGTCAATGGGCTGAACGCAGCCGACGAAGCACGCGCCCCAAAATAATAACCCGCCCGCAGGCAGCGCGGACGGGCAAAGATATCAATACGGTCGGGCAGATCGTGAGGTATCATAGCACCCCTTTGCGCCTTGGGCAATATCTGAGGCATTGATGATGCAGAAACAAAACAGGCCGGACATGGATCAGGCCGCAAAATTCCTTGAGAAACTGGACCCGAAAGCGACCAACTGGACGTTCCAGACATTTGATGACAACGCCGACCGCAAGGATCAATCCTTGGCGCGCGTGTTACACGGCACCCTAGAAGAACATGGCGCGACCTTGGCGGATCTGCAGACACGCGGCGCTGGCGTTTTCGTCACGGTAAATGAAACAGACCTCAAAGGCCGCAGAGCCGAAAACGTGATCCGCGTCCGGGCGTTCTTTCTTGATCTGGACGGCGCGCCGCTGGATCCTGTTAGAGAGTGGGAAGAACCGCACATGCTTTGCGAAACATCGCCGGGGCGATATCATACCTTTTGGCTGGTAGATGATGGCCCGCTGAATGCTTTTAGGCAGGTGCAGAAAGATCTGATCGAGACTTTCGGGGGCGATGACTGCATCCATGACTTGCCGCGAGTGATGCGCCTGCCGGGTTTCTGGCATTTAAAGGGCGATCCCTACATGGTGCGAATGATCGAAACGGGCGCTTTCCCTGCACCATTCACTTTGAATACATTTCAAAGCAAAATCATGGCCATGACGCCCGAACCTAAGCTTTCCGAACGACCTTTGCCGAAAGCCGCGCCACGGATCGACACAAGTGCCACAGAGGCGACCACTGACGAGGTGCAAGACCTGTTGTCATATATTCCACCCGATTGCGTCTATGGCGATTGGCTTGCGGTCCTGATGGGCTTGCATGACAAATATGGAGGATCACAAGCTGGCCTTGATATTGCCGACCATTGGAGCGCGGGAGGCAGTAAATATGTGCTCGGTGAAGTTGCGCAGAAATGGGCAGGCTTTGAAATTGGCAAAGGCACATCATGGGCAAGCGTTCCGGACCTTGCGCGGGCCAATGGGGCAGACCTAAGCGCAATAGGGCGCAAGTATAAGGCGCGGGGGGCCATGCCTGCCACCGCGGCGCATAGCGACCCGCGGGCCACGACGCTAGCACCCGTCGCGCTAGACCCAGAGCCGCGCGCCTTTGATGAACTGTTAGAGGCCGCGCAAGCACTTGTGGCAGGCGAGATAGATGAAATGGAAGCGATTGTTAAAGAGACCGCGCCACTTACCCCAATGCGGCGCGATGTGATATTTCGGGCCATTAAAGACGCAACGGGAATGCCGCTCGGCGCGATCCGTTCGCAACTTGCCCAAGACCGCGACGCAATGCCTGAGCCGGATCATTTGGATCTTGCGCGAATGACGCTGGAACAGATCGGACAGGAAAATGTCATATGTGCAAGCGCGTTTGTGTGGCGCTGGCAGGATCGTGGCGTATGGGCCGAACAAGACGACAGGGCAATCAAGCAGGCCGTACAAGGGCGATTGGATAAGGAGCTGATGGTCGACGTTTCAGCATCCCTAGTGAACGGCGTCACAGATGTTCTGAAAAATGAAATCTTCCAGTCGGATCACGAATTCAACCGGGGTAGTCCTGAAGTGGTGAACTGTTTGAACGGTGAACTTGAATTACAGGGTGGAAAGTGGAACTTACGACCTCATTGCCGCGAAAACTACCGCACAACGCAAATCCCAGTGACGTACGATCCGCAGGCCGATGCGCCGCGGTTCCGAGCCTTTCTTGGGGAAGTGTTCCGCGACGATCCTGACAACCAAGAAAAGATCAAATGTGTTCTGGAATTGATGGGCTACACCCTGATGAGCCATTCGCAGCATGAAAAGTTTGCCATGTTGATTGGCCCCGGTGCCAACGGGAAAAGCGTGCTCCTATCGGTCTTGGAAGGCCTGATCGGCACTGCCAACGTGGCAGGAGTGCAGCCGTCCAACTTTGACCGCAGCTTCCAACGGGCGCATCTGCACCAGAAACTTGCGAATATCGTGACCGAACTGAAGCCGGGTGAGATCATTGCCGATGCGGAGCTGAAGGCCATCACATCAGGCGAACCCTCAACGGTTGAACACAAATTCAAAGACCCGTTTGTGATGCGGCCTTTCGCAACGTGCTGGTTTGGCACAAATCACATGCCGCACACCCGCGACTTTTCTGAGGCGCTATTTCGGCGGGCCATGATCCTGCAATTCAACCGGATCTTTGCCAAGCATGAACAAGATCCACAGTTGAAAGGCAAGTTGCTGGCCGAATTGCCGGGCATTTTAAACATGGCGCTGAACGCCTACGCGCTGGCCCTGACTGACGGCTTTACTGCACCCACGTCCAGCGAAGCCGCAAAGCACGAATGGCGACTGGAAGCCGATCAGGTTGCACAGTTTGTAGATGACGTTTGCACGTGCGATGCAGCGGCCAAAGCGACTTCTACAGAGGTGTTCAGCGCCTATCGCAATTGGGCGCAGGGCAACGGTATTAACAAGACAATGAGCCAAAAGGGGTTGCGGCAACGCCTGACCCGTCTGGGCTTTGGTGCCGACAAAGACCGGGCGGCAAACTACGTGACCGGCCTGCGGGTGCCAAGCCGGAGGGGGGCGCAGCCGTGACGCTTGTGACGGGTACTCCCACATTCAAAGACTGTGACAGAAAACATAGTTTATTGAATCGCGTTGAAGAATTAGGTTTTGGAGCAAATAGAATAATGTTTTTTCTGAAACTCAATTCATGTGGAAAAACCCGTCACATGCGTCACACCCGTCACATGGGAGACACTCCATGAAATACACCACCGACACACAGGTCAGGCTTGCTGTCGAGCGCGCGGTAGAGGGCGTCCTCGACCAGTGGGCGACAGGCAGCACTGCAGCGCAGACTGAGATCTATATCACGAAGCTACGCCTGACCGCTGCACACCTACGCCAAGAGGCGGATGAGATCGAAGAACTGGCAGACCAAGAAGCCCAGTGAACGGGTCCTCCCACGAGAATCGAAA
>JAFMHE010000248.1 GCA_017854675.1 Paracoccaceae bacterium
GGCTCGATATTCTCCAGCCAATGGAAATACACCTTCTTGTCCTGCTCGGGCAGGATCGTCACATCGCCAGAGCGCACAGCGTCGATGGCGGGGCCGACAATCTTGGAGGTCTCAACAAACCATTGATCCGTCAGCATCGGTTCGATCACCACTTTGGAGCGGTCGCCAAAGGGCTGCATGATCTTTTTGGCCTCGACGAGGGGGACCTCCTCGACTTCGGTCTCCTCGCCCTTTTTCGCGGGTTTGCGGCCAAGGCGCGGGTCATCTGAGGTTGTCATCACGGCCAGCCCTTCGGCGGTAATATCTGCGATGACTTTTGCACGGGCCTCGAAACGGTCAAGGCTACGGTAGTCCTCTGGCACGAGGTTGATTTCGGTCGCATCTGTGGGCGCGTCTTCGGTGCCGTTCGCAATCGATTGGGCGCGGGTGGCGGCCTGATCATAGGGCAGGCCATCGGCGCGCATCGCGCCACGGGTGTCCATCAGGGCATAAAGCGGGATGCCATTGCGCTGCGCCACGCCGTAATCGTTAAAGTCATGCGCACCAGTAATTTTGACGGCACCCGAACCGAAATCGGGATCGGGGTATTCGTCGGTGATGATCGGGATCATGCGGCGGTGCTCTTTTGGACCAACCGGTATTTCGCAGAGTTTACCGATGATTGAGGCGTAGCGCGCGTCTGAGGGATGAACTGCAACAGCGCCGTCACCCAGCATGGTTTCCGGGCGCGTGGTCGCGATAGAGATGTAGTCGCGTTCCTCTGACAACGTGACGTTGCCGTCTTCGTCTTTCTCTACGTAAGTGTAAGTAGCACCTCCGGCCAGAGGGTATTTGAAATGCCACATGTGACCGTCAACTTCGGTGCTTTCGACTTCCAGGTCAGAGATCGCTGTCTCGAAATGCGGATCCCAATTCACCAGCCGTTTGCCGCGGTAGATCAGGCCCTTGTTGTACATTTCCACAAAGACTTTGATCACTGCATCGTGGAAATTGCCTTCCTCACCTGCGGGCGCACCGGGCGCGCCGGACATGGTAAAGGCGTTGCGCGACCAGTCACAAGACGCGCCAAGACGTTTGAGCTGTTCGATGATGGTGCCACCGGATTGCGCTTTCCACTTCCAAATCTCAGCGGTGAAATCATCGCGGTCCCAGTCGCGGCGCGGCGGTTTGCCTTCAGACGCCAGTTTGCGTTCCACAACCATCTGCGTCGCGATGCCCGCGTGGTCCTGACCGGGTTGCCAAAGCGTGTCGAACCCGCGCATCCGGTGCCAGCGGGTCAGAATGTCCTGCAGCGTGTTGTTGAACGCATGGCCCATGTGCAAAACGCCGGTAACGTTGGGCGGCGGGATCATGATCGAGAACGTCTCATCCCGAGAGGCATTTGCACCGGCGGCGAATGCACCTGCTTTTTCCCAAGCCGCATAAAGCCGCGCTTCGGCCTCGGCGGCGTCAAATGTTTTGTCCAGAGCCATGATCATCAATCCCTCATCTCGCTTGGGCGTTGATCTAGCTGAGGATGGGCGAAAGGGGAAGGGTCGAGCGTCTGATCAGGTGCTGCATTTGGGCGATGGGGCGGAATTCAGTATTTAAAGCGAAAAGAACTGGGAGTTGTGGCCTGTATCAACGGTTTCTTAAACATCTTGGGTTTGATTGGGCGCAAGGCACAGGCTGCAGAGCCGATGGCCCCGCGAGAAGAGGCGCGCTTTGTCCGGGTGGCCAACCTTCTGTATGGATGCTGTCCGTGGCAAAGTGCGTTCTTTCGGCTCTTTTCGCTTCAAATACTGAAGAGCATCAACGGCAACTTGGCGCAGGATCAGCGTTCTCTCACCAATGGTTCCCGCGCACCGGTGCGAATGACATCAGGATCGTATGGGGTGCGCGCGAAAACCTCGCGGACCAGGGGGCGGAAGAAGTCGAGCGGGAGGGTGTCGTAATCCGGGTCGAAACTGGATTGGTCCCAGCGTTCGCAAAATTGCGCGCAATCGTCGAAGTAGGGCGATCCCGTGTGGCGGTCGCGTTTGTCGGGATCTGCGCCGACATGGTGGCCGTAATAGATCAATTGGAAATCACCGTGTGTCATCACGCACCAGCTGCATTGTTCGCGCACGAAGGGGCGCAGGATGGTGGCCGCGTATTCGTCGTGATTGTAGGGTGCATAGATGTCTCCGATATCGTGAAGCAGGGTTGAGACGACCCAGTCGATGTCCGCGCCGTCGCGATGGGCACGGCTGGCCGATTGCAGCGAATGTCCAAGGCGCGTGATTTTATAGCCTGACAGTCCTTCGTCGAGGGCGACAAGCGCGTCCAACAGGCGGTCTGCGGTGCCTTTGGTGTGGGCAACTTCATGGGTTGTGAGGAAGTCGTAGTCTTCCTTGGTGCCGTCTTTCATCTGGGTGAAGGTGACGTGATCCATTGTGATGCCTTTCAAAGATGCTGCGTCTGTCGGGTATGAGCCGGAGCGTAAAGCGTCACGATGCGCGGCGTAAAGAGGGCAATCAACTGCGCGGGCTGAGTGCAACGTTGCGGCAGAGGTCAGATATCATGCGGCGCTCTCTGGACACTGCGCCCGCGCCCGCTAGTGTTCAGATCGACACAGTTATTTTTGGGGAACGGCGCAATGGATAAATTCGGGAAAAGTCAGTCAGTTACGCGAACCGAAGACCTGCGGTTTTTGACCGGTCATGGGCGCTATGTGGATGACATCGCGCCTGTCGGCGCCCTGCACGCGTTTTTCTTTCGCTCACCTGTCGCGCATGGTGTCATTACAGAACTGGATGTATCGGATGCGGCGCAAGCGGACGGTGTTGCGGCGGTGCTGACCTGCGCTGATCTTGAGGCGGCGGGCATGGATATTGCCATGGCCGGCGCGGTGATCAAGAACCGGGACGGGACCAAAGCCGCAGGTCCCATGCGTCCGATCCTTGCCAAGGACCGTGTGCGCTATGTGGGTGAGCCGGTGGCAGTGATTGTCGCTGAAACCTTGGCGCAGGCGCGGGATGCGGCCGAATTGATCGTGTTTGATGTTGATGATCTGCCTGCGAAAATGGACATCGGCGCAGGGGGTGAGCCGCTGCATGCAGAGGCCCCGGATAACCGCGCGTTTGATTGGGGCCTTGGTGACGAGGCCGCGACAGAGGCCGCTTTTCAGGCCGCAGCACGTGTGGTTTCGCTGGATGTGGGGGACAACCGGATCATCGTGAATTCGCTGGAACCACGGGGGTGTTACGCGGAATGGACGGACGGGCGCTTGCATGTTGCCAACAACGGGCAGGGTGTGTGGGTGCACAAAGGGTTCCTGACCAAAGCTTTCGGGCTTGAGGAAGAACAGGTGCGCGTCACCAATCCTGACACCGGTGGCGGTTTCGGGATGAAGGCGATGACCTATCCTGAGTATTTCTGTGCAGCCCAGGCGGCGCGGGTGTTGGGGCGCCCGGTGCGCTGGATGTCGGAGCGGACGGAGGCGATGCTGACTGATAATGGCGGGCGCGATCTGACCTCGCTGGCCGAGTTGGCATTTGACGCGAACAACAAGATTACGGCCTACCGGGTGCATACCAAATGCAATCTGGGCGCCTATAATTCGCAGTACGGGCAGGGCATTCAGACGCAATTGTTCAGCCGCGTGTTGATGGGGGTTTATGATGTGCAGACCACCTATCTGCGCTGCGAGGGTTTTTACACAAATACCACGCAAGTGGACGCATACCGCGGTGCGGGACGGCCTGAGGCGATTTATGTGCTGGAGCGTTTGATCGACCGGGCCGCGCGCGAGTTGGGCGTTGATCCGTGGGAATTGCGGCGCATCAACTTTATCAAGCCAGACCAGTTTCCCTATGAAAGCGCCACGGGCGAGACTTATGACGTGGGTGATTTCGATCGCCTGCTGACACGCGTCGCCAAGGAAGCGGACGCGGCAGGTTTTGCGTCCCGCCGGGCGGCAGATGCCAAGCGCGGTTTGCTGCGTGGTTTAGGCATTTGTTATTACATCGAGAGCATTTTGGGCGACCCGTCAGAGGGCGCGCATGTGGTGTTCGAAGACACTGGCCGTGTGACAATCTATGTTGGTACGCAAAGCAACGGGCAGGGCCATGAGACGGTCTATGCGCAGTTCTTGTCTGATCAGACCGGTATTCCGGCGGACCGGATCGACGTGGTGCAGGGTGACAGTGATCTGATCAAACAGGGCGGCGGCACCGGCGGGTCGCGCTCTGTCACCACGCAGAATAACGCGACTTTGGCGACTGTGGCCAAAATGACGGAGGCCTTTGTGGCCTTCCTTGCCGATGAGATGGGCGTACCTGCGGCAAGTATTGAATTTGACGATGAGCGGTTTCGCAGCGATGGATCGAACCTGACTCCGACCATGCTGGAGGTGGCAGAGATGGCGCGCGAAAAGGGCCGTGATGATCTGTTGAACCATCAAGAACGCGCGACTTTACCTGCGCGCAGTTTCCCCAATGGCTGCCATGTTACAGAAGTGACCGTCGATCCTGACACAGGGATCGTGGTCACTGAAATCTACACGGTGGTTGACGATTTTGGAAATCTTATCAACCCGATGCTGGCCGAAGGTCAGGTGCATGGCGGTGTGGCGCAGGGTCTTGGTCAGGCGGTGCAAGAGCGTGTTGTTTATGACGAGGATGGCCAACTGCTCACGGCATCGTTCATGGACTATGCCTTGCCACGGGCCGCCGACCTTCCCCATATTACGTTCATGTCCGAACCTGTGCCGTCCACGGCCAATATTATGGGCATGAAGGGGTGCGGCGAGGCAGGCACCGTGGGCGCGTTGGCCGCGATTGCGAATGCGGTGCAGGACGCGCTGTGGGATCATGGGGTACGGCAGGCGGATATGCCGTTCACGCCACACCGCGTATGGGAGATGTTGAATGAAGGACGCGCCATCGCCGCAGAATAACGCAAACGGGTCGGGCCGCGTGCCTGTGACCCATGTGATTGTTCTGGATGGCACGTTGTCCTCGCTGGTGCCGCTGTGCCAGACAAATGCCGGCCGCACCTACACGCTGTTGCAGCAGATGGGGGCGGCCGTTTCCGTTTATTATGAGCCGGGGTTGCAGTGGAGCGACTGGCGCTCTGGTTTTGATGTGGCCACAGGCAGGGGCATCAACCGGCAGATCAGGCGCGCCTATGGCTGGCTTGCGACCAAATACCGGCCCGGTGACAGGGTGTTTTTGTTCGGCTATTCCCGTGGGGCTTATGCGGTACGCTCG
>JAFMHE010000249.1 GCA_017854675.1 Paracoccaceae bacterium
CTTACGTAAATCGCAGCATGCTTTCGTTTTTGAGGCTGTGAGGGGCCAGTCCAACCGCAAAAGTTTAGTCCAACCGCAAAAAATTGAATTTCCCGTGTCCGACGATGCAGGGCGTCCGCATAAAAATATAACGTGCGGGCCCTGCATCGCAGACAGGGTTTAAAGTACCCCGCAAAGCCATAATTGCTCCGATGAGGTGGGGTATTTGTACCTTGAAAGGCGCCGGGACGGGCGTCAGAAATACGTCAAAAATTCCCGCGCGGCCGAGAAACTGTGAAAGATACATCAACATAAAGTTGAATTTCCCTCACCCTTTTATGGGTGCTTATCACCAAAAAAGGCGGCCCCGAAATAGGGACCGCCAAGGTGTCCCGGAAGAGGTGATCTAAACGGGAAGGGATGTAAAACGGGCGTTATATCGCTGTCATCGCACCAATATTGACAGCGTCGTCGAACGGTAAATTAAGTATTTTGCAATCGACCGATTGGATCATAATGACCAACCATTCGCGTCTTTTGTCACTTGAAACGGTGCTGGGGTCGATAAAATCCCTGCGCCCGTTTCGGTAGTCGGCGCGAAATGAACCCTAGGGTTTTCAAGAGCCCCCAATGGTGATGGTACGCCCACGACCGGTTCGGCATAATCGCTATCAATACCGCCTGCACAACGCGTCCGCATCGCGGCAATCATGGCTGGCACCATTTTAAATGACATGCTGTCAGCCAGCGCCATCGGCTGATCTGCGATGCCTGATTAACAGGCGGGAACGCCGCAGAAAAACTTGGGCAAAGACGGATCAGGTTTGATTTCGACATTTTTTCCAAGTTCAGCTACCAAATGGACGTGGGCGATGTATAGTTACTTGAGCGTATCCGCGAACTGGAAAAGACGGGCGTCAAAAATACGTCAAAGTGATGAGCCACTGATCCAAGCCCTTGGTTTGGAAAGTGATACAGCTAACTTAAGGCGTTGATTTTAAATAGGGATGGCTGGGGTCTACAGTTAAATAAATGTGAAGATAAGAGTTTTTGGCGGCCTTGTGGTAACGAGAGCTGACGGTGAAGCCATGCGGTTTCCCACACGTAAATCCGAGGCATTATTTGCCTATCTTCTTGAAAGACAAGGAGAGTATGTCTCGCGTGAAGTTCTTGCCGAGCTTTTGTGGCCCTACAGCGCGCCAGAGCAGTCGCGTGCAAGCCTGCGCCAAGAAGTGTCGGTCCTGCGCAAAACGCTGGGGCCCGAGCACGAGACGCATATCGCATCGCAGGCGGACAAGATCGGGTTTAATGCGGAACACGCGCAGATTGACCTGTGGCGGTTTCGCAAGATCAGCCAAGACAACGCTTCCCCGAAACACCTGACAGATGCGCTTGAGTTATATGCCGGTCCGTTTCTTGAGGGATTTCGCATTCGCAGCCAACCCTGGTCTGATTGGGTAACCAAAACCCGAAACGCCGAAGAAGCGTCCGCCTTGCAGATGGGAAGCCGCGCATTGGATCATTGGACTGCCAAGGGTCACGACGCGAACGTGATCAAAACAGCACATCATCTGTGCCGCATTGATCCGACCCATCAGCCAGCACACCGCGCGCTTGTCCAAGCGTATATCAATCAGGGGAATGACCCTTTGGCCAAGCGCCAGATGGCCCAGTGTATCGAGGACCTCAAGTCCCATTCAAATGCAGAACCTGCGGCAGAAACTCTGGCTTTGTTTCAAGCATTTGATGAAGGGTCACAACGTCCCAAAGGCTCTGCAGCCAGAACGGCACCAAGAACAAGCACAGCAAAACAAAGGCGACACGTTGCGGTTTTGTCCGTGTGGACCAACAGCCATACAGATGACCCGGAGGATTTCGAGGAAGAGATCAGTGGCTTTGCCCAACGCGCGGCACAAGTTATTTCGCGGCATGGCGGAACCCAGATATTTCATCAAAGCAGCCGCGTTCTGGCGTGCTTCGGGTATCCGTCGATGGACCAGAAAACCGCTGATAGAGCGGTTTATGCGGCGTTTGATATGCTAAAAGCAGTCAATGGTGATGCGGGCGCAGCGTTTCAATGCCAAATCGGCATATCGCATGGGCTTGCTCTTGTATCCGGGGATGCAGACCGGCTTAGCGTATCCGGCGCAGTCGTTGGCAATGCCGAAAGGATGGCACATGCAGCGTCTCAAAACAGTGTTCTTGTAGATGCGGCCATGGCGGGAACCCTGTCGAAACACATCGTGGTGACGGAAGCGCAGGACGGATCAGGTGCAAAGCAGGTGGCCCCAATCCAGAGCTGGACCCCCGCGACCGCGATTAAGGCACAAGAACCATACACACGCGAAATGGTAGGACGTGACGCACAGTTTGCCCAAGCGCTGGACCTTCTTGAACAGGCAAAATCCGGCAAAGGCAATGCCGCCGCAATCATCGGTGACGCAGGAGCAGGGAAATCCCGGCTGATCCGCGAAATCTACAAAATTGCCCGTGCCAAAGGTTTCGACATCAAACTGTTTCAGGGCAATCCCCATCTGCAAAAGTCAGCTTTGGCACCGGTGATTGATCAGATGTTCCGGGATGGCATGATTGACCGCACAGCGGGTGCATCCCTACGACAAACCATAACAAATAGCCTAACCGCGCTCAGCCCCGAGCTTGGGCAAGCCGCTCATTATTTCGAGCTTTTGTCCGGTGCCGCAGAAGGCGACCGTGAGGCAGTGTCCCATCCAGTGTCAAAGCAGGAAAAGCACGCCGCGCTTCGCTATTTTGCCACGCAAGCGCAAATTGCGACACCGGATCGCCCTGCCCTGTTGATCTTTGAGGATGCGCACTGGTTTGATCCTACCACATGCGAGGCGATATCCTGCCTTATTGATGCGATAAGCGACACGTCATCCTGTTCGTTGTTCGTCGTGCGCACAGGGCAAGCCCCTGAGGTGTTAAACCGTGATCAGGTCCGGCACATTGAACTGCCCCCGCTGGACCCAAACAGCGCAAAGACACTGCTGCGGAACCAGTCGCCGGGAACACCCATTTCCGATGCTGCATTGGCAAATATCATTGAGCGATCCGAAGGTAATCCGCTCGTTATCGAAGAATTTGCCAAGGCGCTGGAAACGCGCGGTACGATTTCAGTGTCGCTTTCCAAATTGGGTGTCGATGAGGAATTTGTCGCGGCTCCGGATCGGATATTGCCACTGTTGCTGTCACGGATCGACAAGGTTCCGGGGGCGATCAAGACCCTGCAAAACGCGTCGGTTTTTGGACATCAGTTTTCGCTCGATCAATTGGCACAGGTCTTGGCAACAGGTGCCGTGCCAAAACCTTTGCTAGAGGATCTGGAGAGGGCCGGAATTATCCGAACCTCTGAACATGAGGTCCGCGCCAGTTACACGTTCAAACATGCTTTGATCAGCGAAGCGATCTATTCGACAATCCCGCTGCGCGACCTGCCCGTGTTGCACAATGCTGCCGCGCGGGCGTTGCTAACAGACGAAAACCGCGCGCATGACGCCGAAGTGGCCCGACATTTCCGGGTCGCTAGCGCTTTTGACGATGCCGCGTATTATTTTGAACGCTCAGGCGACAAAGCGGTGCGCGTCGCGGCACATTCTGAGGCCATTTCAGAATATACAGCCGCTTTGAAGGTCCTGGGACGTTCTGCAAACCCCCAAGGTCAGGCGCAAAAAGAACTCTCGCTTAACCGCAAAATTGCCGCGCAGATCATTGGTTTGCGTGGCATTCCCACCTCCGAGGCCATTCCATATTACAAGGCGGCGCAGGATCTGAGCTATGCGCTTTGCAACCATGAAGAAGTTGTGAACGCGGGTTGGGGATTGTGGAGCATTCACCTCATGGCAGCCGAGCTTGATGAGTGTTTGAAGGTCGCAAATGCGCTCAGGCTTGGCTTGGGGAACGACGCATCAAAAACGGCGCGATTGATTGTGACCTACATGTTGGGCGTCACACATGCGTATCGCGGCACCTTGCCCGAAGCGACATTCCACCTCGAAGGGGTAGCAGAGCTATATTCCGAGGGTATGAACGAAGAACTATACAGCCGCTTCGGCATGAACATTGGCCTGACTTCCGATAGTTTTCTGGCGTGGGTTTACGCCCTGAAAGGGGACGAACAACTGGCGGACGCCACCACTGCCAGCGCATTGAGCAAAGCGCGCCAAGACAACAATGGCCTGAACACCGTATTCGCGCATGTTTTTGCAGCAACCAAATGCCTGTTTCTCGGGCAGGTCGAAGCGGCAGGCAATCATGCGCAAATTGCCTTGAAAGGGGCCGAAGAAATGCAATTCAAACAATGGATTGCACAGGCAAAGATGCAGCTTGCGCGCATTGCGGATTTACGCGGCGATGCGGGTGCCTTGGCGGCATTACAGCAGAGCTTGGCTGATTATCTCGCGACTGACAACATGGTCTTGGCGCGGCCCTACGCGCAGGTCTGGATTGCCGAAGCGATGATCCGCCAAAACAGGTTTGGCGATGCGCTGGATGTTCTGGATGATCTGCAAACCTTTACTGAAAAATCAAAAGAGCAATATCTTGAAGTGCGCGCGAAAGAAGTGCGGACGCTTGCATTGGACATGCTGGCCCGGGACCGTTGAGCGCTGTCAGTTAGAGAAATGTAGCCGACCGACTTCAGGCTGCCTAAACGCCAAGCCGCCACGCGTGGGTGCCCTGTGTCCGTCTTTTCCGAATCCATTCCAGCGTTGAATTTTCGTCCAAAAAGAAGTTATTTTATAAAATAACAAGCGACTCACTTTTAGGAAGGAATGGGCTTGATGCGCAAACAAGCGGCCACCAGACAATCGGACGTTTTGAAAGTGCTGGAAATGCACGACAAACCCATGACGGCCTATGCCATTCTAGACGAAATGAAACTGGCTGAACCGGGTCTTGCGCCGCCAACGATCTACCGGACATTGGCAGCCCTCACCGAACAAGGGCGGGCACACAAACTGGAGTCGATGAAGGCATTTGTGCCTTGCCGCTGCGATCATAAAGCGTCGGTTCCGGTGCTTGCCGTGTGCGAAGAATGCGGCACCGTCGAAGAACACGATGGAACCGCGCTCTTGCCAGAGCTTGAATCGCTATCCGCGCAATCGGCATTTCACGCCACGCGCCATATCGTCGAAATTCACGGACGTTGCGAAACCTGCGCGGCCTAAGCCTCGAAAATACACTCTGAAAAGGATCAAGAACATGTTCAGACACGTGCCTACCGCCCTCTTA
>JAFMHE010000021.1 GCA_017854675.1 Paracoccaceae bacterium
GCCATGCATGACCGGGCATTTGCCCTTGGTGTCGTAATCGTTGCCGTCCATGAGAGTATCCTCCGCTAGGTGTGATTTGGAATCATTCTAGCAGGGCCACGCAGTAATTATAAGTTGGATATACTGATTGTTCTGATAGTTTCAGGTTATGGCAAATTTTACGTTGAAACAGTTGCGTTATTTTGAAGCTTTGGCGGATCAGCAGCATTTTGGACGTGCGGCGGCGGTCTGCGCGATCTCTCAGCCGGCACTTTCTGTGCAGATTAAAGAGCTTGAGGAACAGCTAGGTACGCCCCTGTTTGAACGCACGGCGCGACAGGTACGTCTGACGCGTTTTGGTGAAGATTTTGCGCCACGGGTCCGTGATATCCTCAGATCGGTGGATGAGTTGGGCGATTTCGCGCGTGCCTCGCGCTCTGCGCTGATTGGCCGGTTCCGGATCGGTGTGATCCCGACAATAGCGCCCTATTTGTTGCCGACATTGATTGGCAATCTGCAACGCTCGCATCCGGGCCTTGATCTGCATGTGCGTGAAACACTGACACCGAAACTGGTGCAGGAGCTTGCCCAAGGACATCTGGATACGGCGATTGTCGCATTGCCTCTGTCCGAGAGCGCGTTCACTCAAGTCGCTCTTTTTGAAGAGAACTTTGTGCTGGTGCGGCCAAATGCGCAAGAACACGATCCGCGCCCGGACGCGTCGGCCTTGCACAACATGCGGTTGTTGTTGCTAGAGGAAGGACATTGTTTTCGCGATCAGGCGTTGGCCTTTTGTAACACACCGGGTGCCGTCGCGCGCAATGGTCTGGATGGCAGTTCGCTGTCGACATTGGTGCAGATGGTGGGGGTCGGGATTGGCGTAACGATGATACCCGAGATGGCGATTCGCGTCGAAACACGATCCGCAGCGGTGAATTGCACGGCGTTTTCTGGTCCGCAGCCCGGTCGAACGATTGGAATGATCTGGCGTAAATCTACACCGCTGAGCGACGAGTTGCGTGAGATCGCCGATGTTGTGCGCAGCAGTGGTGCCCAGATCAGGGCGGTTGCATAGGGCCCCTCACCGGAAAGGGCTGTTAATTCGGATGTAAGACTTCTGCGTCTAGAAAGCCTCAAAGCACCGCCGTCGCGGAACGCTACCTAACTGGGGATTGCACCGATGACTGTTGAAAACAACCTGCCCAAGTCCGAGAAACGCCCCCGGTTGCATCCGCTCAAAAGTCTTTTTGTGAAATGTACCTGCATTGTAGCGGTCTGCGTTTTGACGGTCGTCGCATCAATCGAGATACGAAATAGCGCGCAATTGACAGATCTGGCCAAGACCGACATCGCCAAGCGGGCACTTGAAGTGACAGAGCTTCTGGGCATGCAGATCGGCAGTGCTGTTACGTTCGAGAACAAGGACGAGCTGCACGAAACGATGATGTCTGTTCTGGACGCCGCGGGTGAGGATCTGGTGGGCGCCGTTGTTCTGAATGGCACGGGTAAGGTGCTGTTTGCGTCGGACGGTGAGGCATTTGACCAACCCGCTTTGATCCAGCTTGGACAGGACGCACTGTCATCCGCCGAGATCGCGCGAAAAGTGCTTGGCAAGCACGTGTCAGTGCCAATCCGTTTTGGAGATAACGGGTCAATTGTCGGCACGGTCGCATCCGCATGGACAGCCGAACATGTTCTCAAGCGGCTTTACGACAAGCTTGCGGTGACGCTGATGATCGCGGGGGTCGTCTTTTGTGCTGCAATGGTGTTCGCGGGTTTCGTTTTGCATTGGTGCATCACCCGTCCATTGGGCCAACTTACGCAGTCCATGCGGCGCATTTCTGCCGAAGATTATGCGACAGAGGTTCCCTATACACGGCGCGGTGACGAAATCGGCCTGATGGCGGTAAGCTTGAATGGCTTTCGCCATGATCTGGGGCTCGCAAAGGAAGCACAGTGGGAGATTGCGTTTAAAGGGGCAGGATTCGTCGGCGCGTCTTCTGCGATGATGGTGGTGGATGACAACTTTGAGGTCCAGTTCGCCAATCCCGCCTGCGCAAAGCTATTGAACCATCTGATGCCTGATTTGCACGATGCTTGGCCGGGTGTTGAACCTGATGGTTTGGCGGGTTTCAACTTTGGCAGTTTCACGCCGTTGTCATCAGAAACCAACTTGCTGTTGAATGACGCGAACCGCCGGGACGGCAAAGCCGGTTGCACCGTCAAGATGGTACAGATCGGTGCCAAAACGATTGCTGTAAAAATGGATCAAGCCATAGACGCTGACGGCAACAGCTTTGGCTGGGTGATCGAGTGGAGCGATGAGAGCGAAAACCAACATCAGGCTGCCCTAATCGCAGCTATTAACAAAGACCAGTTGCGCGTTGAATTCAACCTTGATGGCGCGATACATGACGCCAACGAGAAGTTTCTTATTCTGGTGGACGGCACCAAAGAGGCGCTCGCAAAGTCTTCTGTGAAATCGATGCTACAGGGTGCACTGGACGATGATGCGACCGGTGAACGCGCGTCAGAGCAGATGTTCGCAGGGCTGCTACCGGCGGGCCTTTATGCCATACACTGCCCCTTTGGCAAAAAGAAACTGATCCTGGATTGTAATTTTTCGGTTATTCGCAACGCGTCAGGTGCCGCACAGCGTGCCATCATGTTAGGTATCGATGTGACCGATACGGAGACCGAATTGCGCGCAATCGAAGCAGAAAAAGACGCGACTGCGCAGGAACAGGACCGGGTTGTAAAGGTATTGGGAGATGCATTGAATGCCTTGGCGGAGGGGGATCTGGACGTCGATATTACACAAGACGTTCCAGCCTCCTATGAAAAATTGCGGGCGGATTTCAATGCAACCGTCGATTCTTTGAGAACCGCAATTTCAGCGGTGATCCACAACTCGGACTCGATTCGCAACGAGACCACGGAAATTACAGCGGCGGCCGATGACTTGTCGCGCCGAACAGAAAAGCAAGCTGCGACCTTGGAAGAAACCGCCGCTGCGCTGGATGAGCTGACGGTGTCGGTTCGGTCTGCCGCAGAAGGGGCAGATGATGCCAGTACCATGTCCGCAGATGCGCAGCGCAATGCGGAGCAGGGCGGCGATGTCGCGCGCCAAGCGGTCGAAGCGATGGGAGGGATCAAAACCTCAAGCCAGGAGATCTCGAAAATCACCAGCGTCATCGACGACATTGCGTTTCAGACCAACCTTCTTGCGTTGAATGCGGGTGTCGAAGCGGCGCGCGCAGGTGAAGCTGGTCGTGGTTTTGCGGTTGTCGCTACAGAAGTGCGTGCGCTCGCCCAGCGGTCTTCGGATGCGGCGAGAGAGATCAACGTCCTGATCACATCAAGCGGCGAGCAGGTCGAACAAGGCGTCGATCTGGTTGGCAGGACGGGTGTTGCGCTGGCCTCAATTGTGACGTCTGTTTCTGAAATATCAAAACGCGTTTCCAATATTGCGGCGTCCGCGCGCGAACAATCAAGCGGTCTGGCTGAAATCAACACTGCCGTAAATGAACTGGATCACGTCACCCAACAAAACGCTGCGATGTTCGAGGAGACAACGGCGGCAAGTCATGCGCTTACGTCTGAAGCGGACGCGCTTGTTCACGCGGTGTCGCGGTTCAAGCTTTCAGGCATCCAAAGAACCCAGACGCAGGCGCGAGATACGTTTGTGTCTCAGCGACCAACCCCAGCGCATCCGGCGCCCCCGGCAAGAATGCCGATGTCACAAGGCAATGCCGCACTTGCCTTGCAACCATCGCCCCAAGAAGACGGCTGGGAAGAGTTTTGACAGCAGGAGAATGAAAGTCCTTTGCGATCCACGCCCATCCGCTTTGCAAGTGAGCACAAGTTCTGATCAAGGCCGCGCACACAATTCTACACATAAGACCAAAAAAGAAAGCCGTCACACGACCTTTGGGCATAGTCGGGACCGCCGCCCGCGAAAGCGGACCTGTTCGTGGCCGGAAAACTTGTTGATTAATCGCGCTTGCCAGCAAAGCGTTCTTGCCAGGTGTCTCTATCTTCATCGGTGATTTTTGCGAACAGGACTTCGGGAACCTCAAAAGTGTGCCCCGGTGCCAAGTGCTGCAGGGCGGAAGGAACATCATCTGGCCAAGGCATATCTGAAAGCTTCATTGCAGAGAGCATTTTTGCGGATGCCTCGGGAATGAACGGTTCAGCCAGTCGGGCATACAAAGGAATAAGGTTCAACGCCAAGCGTACTTGCGCTGCGGCTTTATCCGGGTCCGTCTTGAAGGTTGTCCATGGGGCTTGGGCTTGCAGGTATTCATTGCCCGCCGCCCAGATGGCGCGCAGTTCTTGCGCGGATTTGCGTACTTCGATGGCGTCCATTTGTTTCTCGTAGGCGGTGACCCGCGTGGAAAGGTCGTCGATCAGCGCGATTTCTGCATCGCCATAGGTCCCTTCAGTCGGCACCGCCTCGCCAAATTTGGACCGGCAAAATTTTGTGATCCGGCTGACAAAATTGCCAAGAACGTCGGCAAGATCCTTGTTCACGGAGGATTGAAAATTCTCCCATGTGAATTCGGCGTCAGATGTCTCGGGGGCATGGCTCAACAACCACCAGCGCCAATAGTCTGCGGGCAAGATGTCCAGGGCTTGATCCATAAATACCCCGCGTCCACGCGATGTGCTGAACTGGCCGCCATCATAGGTCAAATAATTGAAAGATTTGATGTAATCGACCAGTTTCCAAGGTTCAGCTGATCCCATGATGGTCGCGGGGAAACTGAGGGTATGGAAGGGCACATTGTCCTTGCCCATGAATTGCGTATAGCGCACGTCTTGGGCGCCCGCATCGGTGCGCCACCAGCGCTGCCAGTCCGTACCTTTGCCTGCGTCTACCCATTCCTGCGAACAGGCGATGTATTCGATGGGCGCATCAAACCAGACATAAAAAACCTTGCCCTCCATCCCGGGCCAGTCTGCGTCACCGCGTTTGACCGGCACGCCCCAGTTCAGGTCGCGTGTGATCCCACGGTCGCGCAATCCATCCCCATCGTGCAGCCATTTTTTGGCAATTGATGTGGTCAGAATGGGCCAGTTTGTTTTGCTGTTGATCCATGCGTCCAGCCGGTCTTTCATCTGGCTTTGGCGCAGAAACAGGTGTTTCGTGTCGCGCTTTTCCAGATCGGTTGAACCGGAAATGGTGCTGCGGGGATTGATCAGATCGGCAGGATCAAGTTGCTTTGTACAATTGTCGCATTGATCGCCACGCGCGCTGTCAAAACCGCAATTGGGACAGGTTCCCTCAATATAGCGGTCGGGCAGGAAGCGTCCGTCGGTGTTTGAATAGACCTGCTGTTCTGTGACTTCTTCAATCAGTCCCTGATCGGCCAGAACGCCCGCAAAATGCTGCGTCAGTTTTTGGTTTTGAAGCGAGGATGACCGCCCGAAATGGTCAAACGACATGCCGAAACGCTGGGCGATGTCGGCCTGAACCTCGTGCATTTCCGCGCAATATTCCTCAACCGGTTTACCAGCTTTAGCTGCGGCCAATTCTGCAGGTGTGCCGTGCTCGTCGGTTGCGCATAAGAACAGCACTTCGTGTCCGCGTCCGCGCAGATAGCGGGCATAAAGATCCGCTGGCAGTTGGCTGCCCACAAGGTTGCCCAAGTGCTTGACCCCGTTGATGTAGGGGATTGCGGATGTGATCAAATGTCGGGTCATGCGTGTGGTTCTCTGCTGGTCATTTAGGGTGCTTTAGCAGCCTCGGATGGGTCACGCCAGCCCATCACTTTGGCGGCGTAGGCGCATCACGCCCGCGTTTGGTAAGCCTGCCAATAAGGAAACTGGTGCGCGGCGCGTAAACATAGCGTGTGCGGTCCTTGCGTGTCGGGCGTGCACGCATCCGGTTCAGGCCAAACAGAATAAGGACCGCGTGCCCGACCGCCATCATCATAAACAACGCAGGCGGGCCAAAGTTTTCGATCAGCACAGACGCCAGGTAAGGGGCAAAAATTGCGCCGATGGCAAACCAGAACATCAGGGCCGCCGAAAGTTCGACACGTTCATCGCTGCTGGCAAAATCATGGGCATGGGCGGAGGCAACGGAATATATCGGAAAGGTGGTCAGGCCGAACAAAAATGCGGTCAGCATGATCCCTTGGGTGTCCAGACCGGTGGCCATGACGGTAAATGCGCAACTGGCGATGGCCGCAACGGACAGCCAGATCAGAACCCAGCGCCGGTCATATTTATCGGCCAGCCACCCAACAGGGATTTGTGCTAGGGCGCCGCCAAGCACGAATGCAGACAGGAACCACGCGATCTGGGTTGCGGTCAGGCCAACTTCTTGGCCGTAGATCGGGCCAACCATACGGAAAGACGCGCTAGAAATTGCCGCAACAACCACGCCTGCCGCGGCCAAGGGCGAGCGGTTGACCGCCAACATGGGCCGCAAACGGGGCGAATTTGGTGTTTCGGGCTGTTTTACAGTGCTCAGTGTGATCGGCAAAAGTGCAGCACAACATAGAATGGCAAGCAGGTTGTAAGAGACGTAGCTGGCCGGGGCCAAGACACCCACTAGCGCCTGCGCCCCCAGAGAGCCGGTCATGTCGACGACGCGGTAGGTGCCCATCGTGCGGCCGCGTGTTTCATTGGTCACTTTAGCGTTCAGCCACGCCTCGATCACAGTGTAACAACCGGCAACGCAAAAGCCCGACGCGACGCGCATCAATGCCCATGCATAGGGGTCCAGCACCATCATATGCGCCAAAAGACCGATTGCGCCGGTGGCGGTGAACGCGGCAAACGCGCGGCTGTGACCCACGGAACCCATCAGGCGCGGCGCCCACCAGCATCCGATGAAAAAGCCGACAAAATGCGCAGACCCCAGCAGACCGATTTGTTGCCGCGAGAACCCGAGCGCCGTGCCGGACAAGACGTCAATGGGGCCAACACCACCAGACGCGAGTTGAAGCAGGATGACAGACAGAAACAGGGCGGCGAAAGAAATAATCAGGCGCATATGTTTGAGTAGGACAGATCAGCGCCGCAACAAAGCGCAAACCCGACATCAGCGCGTCGTAACTGTGAGTATCTGAATATTTTGGCCCTTTTAGCGTCAAAGGCAACTTGCGGCGGCGGCGCACTGCCTTAGGGTGGCGACAAAAGCGAGGATACGGAAATGCAACGAAAAAAACTGGGTAGCAGCGATTTGGTCGTGTCGGATTTGTGTTTGGGTTCAATGACATGGGGCACGCAAAACACCACCGAAGAGGGCCACGACCAGATTGATCGCGCGCTGGCCGCAGGCATCAACTTTATCGACACCGCCGAGATGTATCCGGTGAACCCGGTCAGCGCAGAGACGACCGGACGGACCGAGCGGGTCATCGGGCTGTGGTTCGAGCGTGACAACCGCCGCAAGGATGTGGTGCTGGCGACCAAGCATTCAGGTGCCGGGATGATGCATGTTCGTGATGGTGCGCCGATTTCGTCAACGACCATTCCCGAAACGGTTGAGGGGTCATTGCGGCGGCTCAAGACCGATTACATCGACCTCTACCAGTTTCATTGGCCCAACCGGGGCAGCTATATGTTTCGGAAAAACTGGACTTTTGACCCGTCGGATCAGAACCGGGCAGAGACGATTGCGCATATGGAAGACACGCTGGGCGCGTTGCAGCGCGAGGTTGAGCGGGGCACGATCCGCGCTTTTGGCCTGAGCAACGAAAGCGCTTGGGGGATGGCGCAATGGGCTGCGGTGGCGGACCGCGTCGGGGGGCCACGACCGGTTGCTGTGCAGAACGAATATTCGTTGATGTGCCGTTTGGCCGATACGGATGTGGCAGAAGCCTGTATCAACGAACAGATTGATATGTTTGCATTTTCACCGCTTGCAGCCGGGCTGTTGACGGGAAAGTACCAAGGCGGCGCTGTGCCTGAGGGGTCGCGGATGTCGTTGAATGGTGATCTGGGTGGGCGCAAAACGGCGCGGGCGTTCGAGGCGGTCGATGCCTATCTGAAGGTTGCCAAAGACCATGATTTACACCCTGTGCACATGGCGCTGGCGTGGTGCCGGATGCGGCCCTTTATGGGCTCTGTGATCTTTGGCGCGACCACGATGGATCAGTTGGAACTGGCCATAGGGGCAGGCGATATCACGCTAAGCGACGAGGTGCTCACAGCCCTTGATGAGGTGAACCGCGCGCATCCTTTGCCGTACTAACGGTTTGTTAACCGTTTCGCCTTGCCCAGAGGTTTCGCAGGCGGCGGTATGCTGTCGTTTTTAGCGTGGCAATTGCGGGGTTCCTATCGCATGGTCGGCAAAATTACTGACCTTCAAGGAGCCTTGCCGCTATGCCACTCGCCATGAACCGAGACGTCTTTATCACCTGCGCTGTCACAGGATCAGGCGGAACGCAGGACCGCAGTCCGCATGTCCCGCGTTCGCCCGAACAAATCGCCGACAGTGCGATCAAAGCGGCCAAGGCGGGTGCGGCGGTGGTGCATTGTCATGTGCGCGATCCCGAGACAGGTAAACCTAGCAGGGATTTGAAACTATACCGTGAAGTGACCGAGCGCATTCGCGCCAGCGATACGGATGTGGTGCTGAACCTGACCGCCGGCATGGGCGGCGACATCATTTTTGGCGACGTGGAAAACCCGTTTCCGACACGCGAAGGCACCGACATGGTGGGCGCGACAGAACGGATGGCGCATATCGCGGAATGCCTGCCTGAAACTTGCACATTGGACTGCGGCACGATGAACTTTGCCGAGGCCGATTACGTGATGACCAACACGCCCGGCATGTTGACCGCAATGGGCGGCATGATGACCAAGCTGGGGGTCAAGCCCGAGATCGAGGCCTTTGACACTGGGCATTTGTGGTATGCGAAACAACTGGTTAGCGATGGTGTTCTGGACAGCCCTGCGTTGGTACAGCTGTGCATGGGGGTGCCATGGGGCGCGCCGGATGATCTGAATACGCTGATGGCGATGGTCAATAATGTACCGGACGACTGGACGTTTTCGGCCTTTGGTCTGGGGCGCAACCAGATGGCATATGTGGCGGCGTCGGTGCTGGCGGGTGGCAATGTGCGGGTCGGATTGGAGGACAATCTGTGGCTCGACAAAGGGGTTTTGGCAGAGAATTATCAGTTGGTTGAGCGCGCCCGCACGATCATCGAAAGCATGGGTGCAAAGATTATGGGACCGCAAGCGGTGCGCGAGAAACTGGGGCTGACAAAACGGGCGCCGGTGTGACCTGCGTTAAGACAGGTTAAGCAATGGTTAAATGTCACACTGCGTACACAAGGCGTGCACCGCGCGTACACCGCTGTGTTGCGGCATTTGCGCTTGGGTTGATGCTTGGGGGCTGCGCTGCGCAGGTGTCGTCCCCAAGCGCGGGGCAGGCGACAATCGCGGCGCGTAACCCCACGGTTGCCTTTGGCGGAACCTCCCGGTTTGAAGCGGCGCGGTTTGCGGGACAATGGCAGACGGTTGCCTGTATCGGCAGCTGTGCGGCGCAAGTGATTTATCAGACGGCTGGTGCAGATGCGCTGACCCGGATCACCCCTGCGGGTCAGCAGACTTATCAGGTGACTGCGCCGGGGGTGTTGCGTGGAACGGATACGCTGGTGGTGATGTGGGTCGACACCGGGTTTCGCACGGCGGCAGTGGGCGACGCGGACGGGACATGGGCCGCAATTTTGGACCGGCGCAGGCCGGGGGGCGCGGACCGGATAGCCGCCGCGCGGGAAATTTTGGATTTTAACGGCTGGGACACCAGCAAATTGCGAGAGATTAACGGATGAGTAAGGTTGCAGCGGTTATTGGTGGTGGTGTCATTGGCGGCGGCTGGGCGGCGCGGTTTTTGCTGAATGGCTGGGATGTGCAGGTGTATGACCCTGATCCGCAAGCAGAGCGGAAGATCGGAGAGGTGATGGCGAATGCCCGGCGGTCGTTGCCGGGACTGACAGATGTGGCGTTGCCTGCTGAGGGGGAATTACGGTTCTGCGCGTCGATCGCGGAGGCGGTTGCAGGCGCGGAATGGATACAGGAGAGCGTACCGGAGCGATTGGAGATAAAACACGCGACCTTTGCCGAGGTGCAGGCCACTTGCGCCCGCGACGCGGTAATCGGATCGTCAACGTCAGGGTTCAAGCCGTCGGAATTGCAGCAAGGGGCGGCAAGGCCCGGTCAGATCATGGTCGCACATCCGTTTAACCCGGTTTATCTGCTGCCGCTGATTGAACTGGTGCCCGGTGATGCGGGCGAGGAAGCGCTTGTCGAGCGCGCCAAGGCGACGCTGACCTCATTGGGGATGCACCCGCTGCATCTGAAAAAAGAGATTGATGCGCATGTGGCGGACCGGTTTCTGGAAGCGGTGTGGCGCGAGGCGCTGTGGTTGGTCAAAGACGGGATTGCGACGACAGAAGAGATTGACGACGCGATTCGCTATGGCTTTGGCATCCGTTGGGCGCAGATGGGGCTGTTTGAAACCTACCGCGTGGCGGGCGGCGAGGCGGGGATGAAGCATTTCATGGCGCAGTTTGGCCCTGCGTTGAAATGGCCCTGGACCAAGCTGATGGATGTGCCGGAGTTCAACGAGGAACTGGTTGATTTAATTGCGGGACAATCAGATGCGCAATCTGGCCATCATTCGATCCGCGAGCTGGAGCGTATCAGGGACAATAACCTTGTGACGATGATGCGCGGGCTCAAGGCACAGAACTGGGGCGCGGGTGCGCTGTTGAACGCCCAAGAAAAACTGATGCGGGCGGATGAACCTGCGGCTGCGGATCTGTCTGCGGACCAATTGGTGCGCACGGCGCGGCGGACCGTGCCGCTGGATTGGACCGACTATAACGGGCACATGACCGAGAGCAGGTATCTGCATGCGTTTGCCGATGCGACGGACAGGTTCATGGAAATCATTGGCTGCGATGCGGATTACATCCAATCGGGGGGCAGTTATTTCACCGCCGAGACGCATATCCGGCACCTGGATGAGGTGCATGCGGGCGCTGTGATCGAGATTGAGACCCAAGTGATCATGGGCGAGGGCAAGAAAATGCACTTGTTTCATACGATGCGCGAAGGCGAAAGGGTGCTGGCCACTGGAGAGCATTTCCTGCTGCACGTATCGCTTGAGACGCGCAAGCCAAGCGCGCCATCGCCGGAGATCGAGGCGAATTTGGTCAGGTTCGCGCAAGGCCATGCGCGGCTGCCCAAGCCCGAGGGATTGGGCCGGGCGATCGGGGCTGTGCGGTGAAGCGGGTTCTGATCACGGCAGGTGCCGCCGGGATCGGGCATGCGATGGGGGTCGCGTTTGAGGCGGCAGGCCATGAGGTCTGGGTCACGGATGTAGATGCCGCAGCGTTGGAGGCTTGCCCGAAAACGTGGCATTGCCATTTGGCCAGCGCTGCCGACGAGGATGCGATGCGAGACGTCTTTGCGCGCGTCGGGTCGTTGGACGTTTTATGTGCAAATGCGGGTATCGCGGGGCCGACCGCTTTGGTTGAGGATGTCGCGTTGGACGATTGGCGTACCTGTGTGAGCGTCAATCTGGAAGGCGCGTTTTTGGCAGCCAAATATGCGGCACCGTTGATGAAGGCGGCAGGCAAAGGCGCGATTGTACTGACGTCGTCAACGGCGGGGATCTACGGATATCCGAACCGCGCGCCTTATGCATCGGCGAAATGGGCGATCATCGGATTGATGAAAACGCTGGCGATGGAATTGGGTCCGTTTGGGATCAGGGCCAATGCGATTTGTCCCGGCTCTGTGGAAGGGCCGCGGATGGAGGGGGTTCTGGAACGCGAAGCCGCGGCCAAAGGCATGACGCGGGATGCGGTTTATGAAGGCTATGCAACAGGCACGTCGATGCGGTCGTTTGTGACAGCGCAAGATGTGGCGGATATGGCGGTTTTTCTGGGATCAACGCAGGCGCGGATGGTGTCGGGGCAGGTTATCGCGGTCGATGGCCATACGGAAAACCCTGATCCGAAAGTTGGGTAAATAAAACGGCTCAAATTTTCGTGAGATTTAGGGCTGTGCTGTTCGTATTTTGGGTCTAGGGTTGCGCAGACTATAGAAGTGATGTGCCCCCCATATGCCTGTTGATACCTCGTCCCCTGCAGCAACCGCTGTGCGCGCAGAGCCGTTTATTGCGCGGCAGGAATGGCCGACGGTGGCGTTGTTCACCGGATGTCTGGCGATCTGGGCGGTCGCGCTGACCCTGCCTGCAGGTTGGGGCATGCTAAGCTTTGGTTTGCTGGTGTTTTCACTGGTGCTGCATGCGTCGCTGACCCATGAGATCATTCACGGACACCCGTTCTCCAAAGTCTGGGCCTGCACAGCGCTGGGTTTGGGGCAACCGGGGTTATTCGTGCCGTACCTGCGGTTCAAGGAGCAGCATTTGGCGCATCATTACGACGCGTTTCTGACCGACCCCTATGATGATCCGGAAAGCAATTATCTGGACCCGGAGGTGTGGGAGCGGATGGGGCGTGCGCGACAGGCAATTTGTTTGGCTAATAACACGCTGATCGGGCGGATTATCCTGGGGCCAGTTCTTGGGATGGGGGCATTCATCTGGGCCGACGTTCGGTTGATTTTCGCGGGGGACCGCAAGGTTCTGGGGCATTGGCTGGCGCATGTGCCGGGGGTTTTGGGGATCTTGTGGATTGTCAGCCTGTCGGCGGTGCCGCTCTGGTCGTATCTGTTGGCGTGCTATGGCGCGTTGGCGGTTTTGAAAATCCGCACCTATGCGGAACACCGTGCACATCTGCGTGCATCAGCCCGGACAGTGGTCATCGAGGACCGTGGCATTCTGGGTTTCTTGTTTTTGTTCAACAACTTCCATGTCGTGCATCATGTGCATCCGCAGGTTTGCTGGTATCAACTGCCAGCCCTCTACCGCAGTCAGAAAGAGCGGTTCTTGCAGCGTAATCAGGGGTATGTTTTCGCCTCTTATCGCGATGTGTTCCGCCAGTATTTTTGGCGGCGCAAAGACCCGGTGCCGCATCCCTACTGGCGCGGGCGCGAACGCTAGGACTATAGAAGGGCATGGATATGTTTGCCCCTGATCTTTGGATCCTCGTAACACTGGCGGCGGCGGTTTTTCAGACCGTGCGCTTTATGCTGCAAAAGTTTCTGGCGACAGCAACATTATCGGCGGCAGGAGCCACATTTTCACGGTTTATTTACTCATGGCCGTTTATCATCGGGTTATTAGCGGTCTATTTCGCGGTGACGGGCAGCGGATGGCCACAGATTGGAAATGCGTTCTGGTTTTATGGGTTGCTAGGCGCCAGCACTCAAATACTAGCGACGGTTTGCGTGGTTTTGCTGTTTAAACAGCGGAATTTTGCGGTCGGGATCACGTTTAAGAAGACCGAGGTTATCCAGACCGTTCTGGTCGGTTGGCTGCTGTTGGGTGAGGGCGTGTCGTGGTTGGGTTTTGCCGCGATTGCCCTCGGGATTGTCGGGCTGTTGTTGTTGTCGGGCAAGGCCGGTACGCAAGGGATCAGGTTGAGCGATCTGGGCAACCGGGCGGCGGGGCTTGGGATTGCGTCAGGCGTGTTGTTTGCGTTTTCTGCGGTCAGTTATCGGGGGGCGTCGCTGTTGGTGGTTGCCGATGATCCGATCTTGCGCGCGGGCGTGACGTTGGCCGTTGTTGTGACCATGCAGACGGCGATCATGCTGGTCTGGCTGAGCCTGCGGGAGCCGGGAGAGATCAAAGCGGTCTGGGACGCGCGCCGGGTTGCGGTCTGGATTGGTGTGACGTCGATGGGTGGATCGTTTTGTTGGTTTGTGGCGTTTACCTTGCAGAATGCCGCCTACGTCAAGGCGCTGGGTCAGGTCGAATTGATCCTGAGCGTGGCCGCCACAACCTTGTTTTTCAAGGAAAAAATAACGGGGCGCGAATGGGCGGGGATGGCTGTGCTGGTTGCGTCGATCTTTATGTTGATACTGGTGATCTGATCGGGTTTTACCGGTCAGCTATCTGGCATCGGCTGGCCGCGCAGGCGCATGAACAGGCTCTCTTCGTCGTTGTTTTTGAAATAGGGGACCGACGTGGGCGGTGACAGATCACCGGCGCGGGCTTGCACTTCGGCCATGACAACTTCGGTTATGAAAGGCATGTCGAAGGAGCGCGCTTTGGATAGCGGCACCCATTGTAGATGCGAAAGCTCATCCGATGCGGCGGAAAAATCGTCGGGATCAGAGGCGATGTGATCAGCGTCGACCAGAAAAAAGCGGGCATCAAAGCGGCGCGGACGGCCCGGCGGGGTCAGCGCGCGGAACACAAACTGCATATTAGAGGCGCGAGGCACATGACCGGTGGCCGCGAAAGTTGCCCAATCGGGGGGAATGTCGCCCTGCCAATCGCCCTTTTGTCCAAGGATCAGGCCGGTTTCTTCCCAGACTTCACGGATCGCGGCGACCGCAATCGCGTGGGCAAGGGACGGGTCGGCGTCCTCGGTCAGGCGCGCGGCGCACATTTCGGGCAGGGGCGTGGCAAGCGGAATATGGGTGTCATCGACGTCTACAGCACCGCCGGGAAAAACGAATTTGTTGGGCATGAACACGGCTTTGGCGCCACGCTGGCCCATCAGGATACGCGGCGTGGTAAAGCGGTCGCGCAACAGGATTACGGTTGCCGCATTGCGGATTTGCGATTTGTCGATTGGTTTAGCTGCGCTCATACATCCCTATCTGCCCCATGGGGCCGGACCCTTAGGAGTTGCGCGCGAAGCCGCCCATTTCCTTGGCCCATTGAAAGCCGATCAAGGCCCCCTTCAGTCTGGGCAGAAGGTAGAGCGAGAGGCCGACGCAGCCAACCGAAAAAATCGTAAACAGCGTTAATGGTTCGGGGCGCCAGTGGACAAAGGACCAATGTAGCAGCGGGGCCATCAGGTGGCCAACGATCAGGATTGTCAGGTAGGCAGGCCCGTCATCGGCGCGGTGGTGGTGGAATTCCTGACGGCACACGGTGCAATCGGCGTTCACTTTGAGATAGCTGTGCAGCACCGGTCCGGACCCGCAACGCGGGCATTTCCCGCGCCATCCGCGCCAGATTGCGGGCCAGCGGGCGCGCTCTTGGGTGGTGTCGGCATCACCGGTATCCGCATCATAGGCGGCGGTGTGATCTTCGTGGCTGCTGGTGGCGTGATTTATCATATCGTGTCCTCGTTGGTCCGGACATGCGCCCTTTGGCCCCTGAAATAAAGGGGTAGCCGTGTGATTGCGGCGGGATGTCGCAAAGGTATGCATCTTTTTTTGGCACAAGATCGGGTTTTTTCCGACAAGTTGCGACGGAAAGCCGTCAACCCTGCGTTTGAACCTGTGAGCACTCCGAAAAGATGGGTGCTGGAATATGAACGTCAGGAGACACCAAATGACATATCGCAAAGAGATGATGATTGCAGCGCTGGCCGGGTTGATTGCAGTGGGCGGGGCAGCGGCTTATGCCAAATCACCCGACATGGGCGCGCGTTTTGAACAGATTGATGCCAATGCGGATGGCGAAGTTTCGCGGGCGGAGCTGGCGCAGATGGCGGCAGAACGGTTTGCGCGGATGGACAGCGACAGCGACGGTTTCTTGAGCCCGGAAGAGATGGCACGCGCCCGTACCGAAGGTGGCGGCAAACGCGCGGCCAAGATGCTGGAGCGGCACGATACCGATGGCAATGGTATGCTGGATGCGGATGAGTTGGCGAAAGCGGCTGAGGGGCGTCACGGCAAACATGCGGGCAAGCGGATGGCGCGGATGGATGCCGATGGCGACGGGAAATTGTCGTTGGCCGAGATGAGCAATCCGGAGCGCGGCGACAAGATGTTTGCGCGGCTGGACAAGGACGGCAACGGCACGTTGAGTGCGGAAGAGTTTGCCGAGATGCGCATGGGGATGCGCGGTCACGGTGGCAAAAAGCCGAAGTCCGAATAAGCTGCTTGGCATTGAAACAGTCAAGGAAAAGGTCGGGCGCGCTTGTTTTGTGCGCCCGGTCCCCTTAGCCAGTATGATGATGCAGGACCCTATTTCCATGGCGGATGCCGATCCGCTGGCGGCGCTGCTGGCGCGCTATGCTGCGGGTGATCCGGCGGCCGCGCGGATGTTGGCGGCGGCGATCACACCGCGGATATATGCGCATGCTTTGCGTGTTCTGGGCGACGGGGCCGAGGCCGAAGATGTGGTTCAGGAGGCGATGGTGCGGTTGTGGCGCATTGCGCCGGAATGGCGGCTGGGCGAGGCGAAGGTGACGACATGGGTGTACCGGGTTGTGGCAAACCTGTGTACGGACCGGCTGCGCAAACGGCGGACGGTGCCGCTTGAGGACACGCATGAGCTGCGTGATGATGCGCCGTCAGCGGCACAGATGTTGCAGCAACGGGCGCGGATGACGGCACTTGAGGCGGCCTTGCAGAGTTTGCCGGACCGGCAACGGCAGGCGGTGGTGCTGCGCCACATTGATGGATTGGGCAACCCCGAGATTGCGGAGATTCTGGAGGTGGGCGTGGAAGCGGTAGAGAGTTTGACGGCACGGGGCAAAAGGGCGCTGACACAGGCATTGGCGGATCAGCGGGACGCATTGGGGTTTGAAGATGACTAAAGCCAGACAGAATGATGAGGCAGCGCTCGAGGCGCTTTTTGAAGCGGATCGTGCGGCACCGCCCGAGGTGCCGGATGCGTTGATGCAGCGGGTGATGGCGGATGCGGTGGCATTGCAACCCGCAGCGCCGCGCAGTGTCCGCAAATCCTTTCTGGCGCGGATGTTTGACGCAGTCGGGCGCGCGCCTGCTATCGGTGGTTTGGTGACAGCGACCTGTGTGGGTTTCTGGTTGGGGGTGGCCCCGCCGGACGGGGTGCCTGATTTTGGGGCAGTCATAATGGGTGTGGAACAGGACGTGTTCGTGGCTGAACTGGATGGTGACGCGGTTATCTGGTTTGGCTGGGATTTTGAGGAAGGCGAAGCAGATGGTTGATCAGGGTCCAGCAATCAAGAAGGGGCGCAGATGGCGCTGGATTCTTGGCGTGTCTCTTGCGTTAAACTTTGTTTTTATTGGGCTTTTTGCCGGGGCGGCCTTGCGGCACGCGGGGGATGAGCCACGCAGTGACCGGTCGCGCGTCAGCGTTCAGGGATATGCAGCACCTTACGTGCGCGCCCTTCCACCTGAGGCGCGGCGCGCGTTGGGCCAGCAGTTGCGCCGCGGCGATATAGGCGAGCGCAGCAGCCGCACGGCGCGGCGGATGGCGTATGAGCAGATGACAGAGGCGATGCGCGCAGCGCCATTTGACATTGCGCGGGTAAAGACGATTTTGGAGCGCCAGTCGCAATCAGCCGCCGGTATTATGCTGTCCGCGCAGGCGCTGTGGCTTGAACAGATTGCGGGGATGTCAGATGTGGAACGTGCGGCCTATGCGGACCGGCTCGAAGAAGTGCTGGCCAAACGCGGGTCACACAAGAGCAAACGACCACGCGACTAACCGACTTGGGAAATCTGCGGTCCTTGCTGTAGGACACCACCCGCGCTAAGGCTGCGCCGTGTCCAGCAAGGGAGCGCGCGCGTGAAAGATCCATTTGAATTTGAAGACAAGAATGAAGTGATTGCGGTGGTGCGGGCATCGGCGGGGCGGCGTGTTCTGGGCCTTTCATCGCTGTCTCTGTTGGGGTTGTTGCTGATCTACGTGGCATTTACGCAATCGCCTGCTTTGCTGGGACAGATTTTTCTTATCGCGGTGGGCGCAGCGGCGCTGTGGCTGGCCGATGCGATGCGCCGCGCGACATCCGGCAGTGTTGAATTGACGCCGCTGATGCTGCGCGATTCCGATGGCACGGTGATCGCGCGCATCGAAGATATCGTGAGCATGGACAGGGGCGTTTTTGCCTTTAAGCCATCGAACGGTTTTTTGCTGAAAACCAAGGCAGGCAGGGGCGGGCGGCAATGGCGTCCGGGTCTGTGGTGGCAATTGGGGAGGCGGATTGGCATCGGGGGCATGACACCGGGCCATCAGACCAAATTCATGTCAGAGTTGTTATCGGCGCTGATGGCAAAACGCGACCTGTCCTGAGACAGATCGCGTTGCTTTGTGTGTTCGGTAGGTGTGTTTAGTTACATGCGAGCCAGCAAACACGTGGTGCATAGCGGGGCCGCGTATAGATGCGGTTGTGGATGACCTGTTGCTCAAGTCCGGTGGAGAACGGCGCATCGTAAGTGTCCCATGTTTCTACCAGCATCACGCGCTCTCCGTCTGGAATGATCGGCAGGCGTGCTTTCCAAGCGGTCACGCTCGCGGCTGAACTGGTCAGTTCACTGGTGCTTAGCACGGCGGCTGAACCGCGAATTTGTGACCAATCCACCTCAAACCGATCCTGACCCGCGTCATAGACAACCGATGTGATGCGCATGGCACCGTCCGCATCTGTCTGCGCAAGATAGTTGAACAAGCCCCACATGCCGTCGATGTAGTCATTGTCGAGCGGTTGGGTCTCTCGGGAGACAGCGTCGCCGATTGTATAGGCGGCTTTCTGGTTGATGCTGTAGGAATGGAATGCATCAAAGATCGAGAACAAGGACAGGAAGGTCCAGAACATCATTGGCATGATGATCATGGCTTCAATGGATATCGAGCCTTCCTCGTCGCGGATGAATTTCCCGCGCTTGAGGGGCTGCATCTGGGTTTGTAGCTTTTTGATAAACATTAGCCCGGCTCCTGAACGAATGCGGCGGCTGAGATCATTGTAACCTTGCCAGAGCCGTCTTTTGCCATTGCACGGCCCAGCCCGGTTGTGGGGTAGATCGGATCAAATTTGACGCAGGCCCGCATCATCATCAGCTCTTGTTGCTGTCCCAAGGTGTAGCCGCGAACGGGCTGGATCGTTAGGGATGTATCAACACAATCGGCAACTGCGGGCATTTTGGAAAAGGCGCGTGGATCAATGGCCACCATCTCGAGGCGCAGCGTCTCTTCGCAATCATCCAGAAAGCCTGCGTATTCGCAGATCATGTCTTTGACTTCATCATGCGTGGGCGGGTTGCCGGTGTTCAGCCGCACATGACGTACCGCGATATCCAGACCGCGCTCCAGGAACATGTGGCGTACTGCGTACAGACCCAGCTCTGTGGACATCAGCAGTGTGCTGAACAAAAGCGGCACGAAGATCACGAATTCCAGCATGATGGCGGAACCGTCTTCCTTGCGGCGAAAGCGACGCAGGATGCGGGGCATGACAAGTTTCATTGGATCAACCTCAGCTGATTAATTTGCCGGGCAATGGCCGAGAAGGCTTTGCTGATCTCGACACCTTCCACCCGGAAAAAGTGACTTGGGGACGAGGCGCAGTCGCGCATGACGTCGGCACCGTTGTTGCTGACTTCAAAACCGATGGACCAGATCACGATGTTTTCGGCCCGTGCCGCAGCACAGATGTTCGACAACATGGTGTTGGCCTGCCCCGAGGTGTATTTTGTATAGCGCCAGTTGGAGTGGCTGCTGGAGTAAACGTAGTTGTTCAAATACCAACCGAGCGGATAGATGCTCCAGTGACGGCGATGGTTGTAGTTCGCATAGTAGCTGTCGTCGATCCGCACGGTGTTTACGTTCTCACCGTCGGTCATCAGAATAATGGTCTTGAGCGTTTCAATATCGTTGTAGGCAGACGGACGGTCGTTGAAGACGGCATCCACGCCAAGTTCTTTGGTGATCTCGTTAAAGTCCGGGTCAAGCATGCCGACGCCCCATTTCATCCCAAGATGGATGGAGGTGTTCGCGCGGGGCTGGTATTGGTTGATCTGGCTTTTGAGGAAAGTCGGGTTTTGTGAAAATGCGATGATTTCTTCGAAGTCGCGCTTGGGGCAACCGGGGTTGCTGATGGCGCCTTCGTTGCGGGAACCGTTCCAGGAATAGCCAGAATCGAAATGCTGCATGTGCAGGTAGGCTTTGGTCGTGCTGATCTCGGCAGTATCAAAATCATCTTCTTCGAAATCGACGCAGTAGGAATACGTATGGTCCCGGACGATGTTCAGCTCATCAAAGATGTCGCGGCCCGCGTTGACCTGTGCCGTGTAGGGCACTACCGAAATCGAGATCAGGTTTTGGGTCTCGGACTTTAGCACGGTGTCGATGAAAACGCCCGCAGCATCCTTGAGGTTCTCCATCCTGCCATTGCGTGACATCGAACCGGAGATGTCCAGCACCATGGAAATCTCGACTTTGTTGACTTTTTCCTCGGCGGTGGAAGCGGCCGGGATGGTCAATGTGTCCACACCGACCATGTTCATGAACTGGGTGTTCATTGTTGTGGTGGCGTCAACCTTTACAGTCCGGAAGTTCAGACCTTCCGTGACGGTCACACCGGACACAAAGTCGGACATCCCTGCTTTTGCGAAATAGTCACGTACAACAGTTTCGGGGTCCAGCGTCTGATCCAGGTCAGCCGCCGCAAGAACCGCACGGTCAGCGATGCCCTGAATGCGGGCGCGCTCCATCTCGTGGCGCATCAGGTCAACACCGATGCCGCCGATCATGAGCATACACAAAATCATAAAACAGGCGAAGATGGTAACGGTGCCATCTTCTTCCCTGACGAAACGACGACGTGTCGTCCGGTTCCGCTGGGCCATTTGACGCAAGGCGTCGTTCCCGAATTTCATATTACACGACCTTTCAAACGAGACCGGACCACAGAGTTGAGCCAGCCAAGAGGGTTTTTCCCGTAGAGAGGTGATCGCTGCTGATCGTGGTTGAATTAGGGCAGAGTTAAGGCGAATTGCGGTGCATTATATGGTGAATTCGCTTCAATTCTGATTTATTGAAGGGGCTGTTTCGAAGCCCGAAACGGTAGACTGTCTAACGTGTGTTTCCAGCCCGAGAATCGCCTCACAATATGGTTTGCCTAAAAAAGTCGCAGTTTTTGAACTTAACGCTTAGGGTGGTGCAGGACATCCTTTGCCTTTTCGTCGTTTGCGCCGCATCCTGGCGACCTTAACCAAGAAAGACCCATCCATGATCCCTGAGAACGAGCCAAGCTTTCGCGACAGTGTCGATATCATGTTCAACCGCGCCGTGGCGCTGATGGACTTGCCAGCGGGGCTGGAAGAGAAAATCCGCGTCTGCAATGCGACCTACACGGTGCGTTTCGGCGTGCGGCTGCGCGGCAAGATCCAGACGTTTACCGGATACCGGTCCGTGCATTCGGAGCATATGGAGCCGGTGAAGGGCGGTATTCGCTATTCGCTGGGCGTTAACCAGAACGAGGTGGAGGCGTTGGCGGCCCTGATGACCTACAAGTGTTCGCTGGTCGAGGCCCCGTTCGGGGGATCAAAGGGCGGCCTGTGCATTGATCCGCGTGAATATGACGAGCATGAACTGGAACTGATCACGCGACGCTTTGCTTACGAGTTGATCAAGCGCGACATGCTCAACCCTGCGCAAAACGTGCCAGCGCCCGACATGGGCACCGGCGAGCGCGAGATGGCGTGGATTGCCGATCAGTACAAGCGCATGAACACGACAGATATCAACGGTATGGCCTGTGTGACCGGCAAACCGATCAATGCAGGCGGTATTCAGGGCCGGACTGAGGCGACAGGACGCGGCGTGCAGTATGCGCTGCATGCGTTTTTCCGGGACCCACAAGGGCTGGCGAAGGCCGGAATGACCGGATCGCTGAGAGGCAAGCGCGTGGTCGTGCAAGGGCTGGGCAACGTGGGCTATCACGCGGCCAAGTTCCTGAGCGAGGAAGATGGCTGCAAGATTACCGCCATCATTGAGCGGGACGGCGCGATCCACGACGAAAACGGTCTGAATGTGCAAAAGGTCTATGACTGGATCGCCAAGCACGGCACGATCGAGGGCTATCCCAACACGCTGCTTGAAAAGGACGGTGCAAATCTGTTGGAGGCGGATTGCGATATTCTGATCCCCGCAGCGCTTGAGGGCGTGATCAACATGTCGAATGCCGAGCGGATCAAGGCACCCTTGATCATCGAAGCGGCGAACGGACCAGTCACGGCGGGTGCGGACGAGATTTTGCGCAAGAAGGGCACAGTGATCATCCCCGACATGTATGCAAATGCCGGCGGTGTGACGGTGTCGTATTTCGAGTGGGTCAAGAACCTGAGCCACATCCGCTTTGGCCGGATGCAACGCCGGCAAGAGGAATCGCGCCACCAGTTGGTTGTGGACGAGTTGGAGCGTTTGAGCGCGGACAGTGGCATTGGCTGGCAGTTGAGCCCTGATTTCAAGGAGAAATATCTGCGCGGCGCGGGCGAGTTGGAGTTGGTGCGGTCGGGTCTGGATGACACGATGTCTACGGCGTATAAATCAATGGCGGATGTCTGGCACGGGCGCGATGATGTGGATGATCTGCGCACGGCGGCCTATCTGGTGTCGATCACCAAGGTCGCAGCGAGCTACCGCGCAAAGGGATTGTAATGGTTAAGATGAGAACAGGCAGGGCGGTTATCGCCCTGCTAGTGGCGATCAGCGTGGCGCCGCCGGTTCTGGCGGAGCGTGCGCAGTACGGGTCCGTAATGCTGGTGGGGCTTGCCCGTGATAACTGGTCATCAACGGGCAGCAGCAACGCTTACGCGATGGTGTGCAACGTGAACGGGCCGGATGGGTTTCTGACGGTGCGCAGCGGACCCGGGACCGACTTTGCCGAGGTGCGGGCGTTCAATCGCCTGTCGATCCTGCAGCTTGACACGTCCCAGCGGCGCGGGCGTTGGGTCAGGGTTGTGGATGGTTTTCGCATCACCACCAAGGACGGCGCACCGCAAGCGCGCAAGAACCTGACGGTTCAGGGCTGGGCGCATGACGGATATCTGTGTTCGTTCATCTACTGACGTTCAGGACGGCGCCTCATCACGTCCAAGAGTTTAGTCTAGATCGCGTACCACATTTTGCCATTTCGGCGGTGAAAGGGTTTTTGCGGCCAGATCAGAGCTGGTTGTTGCGCGTCAGCTTTCGGGCAGGCCAGCCAGACGAAGCCCTTCGAAATAGCGTTCCGCCTCTGCGGTGCCACCGTAGGGGTTCACCTCGCGCCATTGTTTGATCGACCGGTCGGGTTCAAGTGTCCGGTAGTGACGCATAACGGCACGGGCCTCGTCGATCCGGCCTTGCAGGGCCAGTGCGGCAGCCTTTGTGCTGTAAAAAGTGGGGTAGCTGTCTGCAAGCGCCAGTCCTTGTTCGGCGTAGGTCAGGGCGGCGGCGTCATCGCCCAGTTGGATGCTGGCCGTTGCAGCCCCGCCAAGCGATGACACAAGAAACGGGCCAATCCGCCCCATGTCGATGGATTTCAGGAAGCAGTCCAGTGCTTCCTGGATTTGACCGCTCCACAGGTTGCCCCAGCCCGCAAATGACAGAATTCGCGGATCAAACGGGGCAAGGCGCATGCCTTGGGCGATGGACTGGCGCAGGGGGGCGGTGCGGCGGTCCTGTAGATATGTCGCAATCGCAATGGCGATGGTCAGGTTGGCATGGTCGGCGGCCAAGGGGCGCGCGGCCTCCAGCCAACCGGGCAATTTGGCCTGATAGGCCTTCAACTCTGCGCTGCCGGTCATGGTGCGTGCGGCACACAGGACGATGATCGCCTCGGCGTAGGCGTCGGGCAGTCCGGGATTGGCTGTGATTGCGCGGTCGTGAAAGGTGACGGAGCGCAAGAATGCCGACATCTCGAAGGTGCGCCATGCCATGATGCCGATCAG
>JAFMHE010000250.1 GCA_017854675.1 Paracoccaceae bacterium
ATTATCGCTCGACGCCCCACATCCTTGCGGCAGCATCCGGCGTGATTGCGGGCAATGAGGGGCGCTTGGGCAAGACGCTCTGGACCGACCGGCAGGAGGGCGAAAAGGTGCGCTTGATCGGCCATTGGGATGGTGAGGAAGAGGCCCGTTGGATTGGCGATGACATAGAGGCGATGCAGCGCGGCACGCGCGGGATGGAGCCTGTGTCGTTGGATGCTATGGCGATTTTGGTGCGCGCCTCACACCAGATGCGCGCGTTTGAGGACCGGTTTTTGACGATTGGCCTGCCATACCGCGTGATCGGGGGACCGCGGTTTTACGAGCGGATGGAAATTCGCGATGCGATGGCGTATTTCCGCGTCGTGACCAGCCCCGATGATGATCTGGCGTTTGAGCGGGTGGTCAACACGCCAAAGCGTGGCCTTGGCGACAAGGCACAGCAAAAGATCCAAGTCACGGCGCGCGAACATGGCGTCAACCTTGTGGAAGGTGCACGTATTTTGCTGGCCCATGACGGTCTGACCGGCAAGGGTGCCGCACAATTACGCATGTTGGTCGAGGGGATCGCGCGGTGGAACAAGATGCTGCGCGGCCCCGCAATGCCCGTTGATGTCGAAAATTCTGTCTTGGACGATGAAACCGGCCCTGTGCGCATTGAATATGGCCCGCCTGAAATCAGCCATGTCGAACTGGCGCAGATCATCCTAGATGAAAGCGGCTACACCGGCCACTGGCAGAACGACAAAACGCCCGAAGCACCGGGGCGGCTCGAGAACCTAAAGGAGCTCGTCAAAGCGCTGGAGCAGTTTGAAAACCTTCAAGGTTTCCTCGAACACGTCAGCCTGATCATGGATAACGAGAGCGATGACGGCGGCGCCAAGGTCAGCATCATGACCCTGCATGCGGCCAAGGGCCTTGAATTTCCGTCCGTCTTTCTACCCGGTTGGGAGGACGGTTTGTTCCCCTCTCAACGTTCGATGGATGAAAGCGGGCTGAAGGGTTTGGAAGAAGAACGCCGCCTTGCCTATGTGGGCATCACGCGTGCCGAGGAAATCTGCACCATATCATTCGCGGCGAACCGGCGTGTGTTCGGGCAATGGCAATCCTCGATGCCCTCGCGCTTTATCGACGAACTGCCTGAAGCCGATGTAGAAGTGCTGACCCCTCCGGGTCTTTATGGCGGCGGTTTCGGTGCGGCGGCCCCGACCAGCACCCTGCACGAAGCGGCGGCTGACGCGAATGTTTACAATTCCCCTGGATGGCGGCGTTTGCAGGCCCGCAGTGGCGAACGTGGCATGGGCCAGCCCAAAGAAACCCGCAGTGTGACGATTGATATGAATGCGGTCAGCAGTTTTGCGATGGGCGAACGGGTGTTTCACCAGAAATTCGGCTACGGCGCTGTCACAGGCATTGAAGGCGACAAGCTTGAGATCGACTTTGAAAAGGCCGGATTGAAAAAGGTCGTGTCAAAGTTCGTGACCGGCGTTGATGACGTACCGTTTTAATCGCGCCACCACGCTTTGGAAATAGAAACAGCCGCATCCTGGGAGGAAGATGCGGCTGTTTTTTTGGTGGCTCAAAGCTTCGGGAGGAAGGCTTTGATGCCAATCGGGGCTTTGTTTCAGGGGAGGAGATAGAAAAAAGCCCCGGTTACAGGACAAGCATGGGGAGGCATGCTGTCCCGATCTGATTTATCTTTCGACCGCTTCGATCGCGATGCGGCGGATGTCTGAACGGCCAATGCCCAGATCGGCAAGGTCGCGGTTGCTGAGCGCGCTCAGCCCGTCAAAGGTTTCGCGGTACATCCGGTATTTCTTGTAGCGTGCTGCACCTGCAGCAAACATGGCTGCAATGCGGGCGAAAGGGGATGCGTGGGTTGCGGAAGTAATATGCATGGTTGCCATTTTGGCGCCTCGTCTTTTCTGACTATCTTCGTTTCGGATAGGGGGCATATACGCCGTTAAATTCCCCAGACAACGCCCCAAAGATCAAAGCCGCTATGCGCGGGACGCATAGGGCAGATGATGACCAACACATTGTTTCCGAATGCAAAAAGCTTCCCTTGGGGAAGCTTGGCAGGTCATGATCTTGGGAAAAAAAGGGCGGCGACATCAGGGAGGAGGAAGATGTCGCCGCCAAAAACAGATTGCCTCGGGAGGAGGTGAGGCTTTCTGGTCTTCTGGGTAAGAAGCTCAATGAGCGTCTCATGTACCTACATTCCTACAAATGCTGCAGATGCACAATAAAAAAAATTGCAATGCTGCTATGCAGCAAAAACATGACGTGGCTGGACCCTTTCTAGGCGCCGCGCCTCAAATTTAAGCGCGTCAGCGCACCCTCTTGCGATTTGGGCCAAATCTGCCATGTCAGACGTGACAAACAGGAGAATGCGCATGTCCGTCACGAAGGCCCAAGTCGAAGCAGCACTGGAACGGGTCAGCCTGCCGGATGGCAAGAGCTTGCTGGCCCATGACCTTGTGCGCGCGTTGAACGTTGAAAACGGCGTGGTGCGATTCGTGATCGAAGCACCCAACGCCGAAGTCGGCAAAGCCATGGGGCCATTACGGGATGCTGCCGAAAAGGTCGTGGCTGATTTGCCGGGTGTGACAAAGGCCACTGTCGTGCTGACAGCATCATCAGCGGCGTCAAAACCTGCGGCACCTCCGCCCAACCTGAAAATTGGCGGCCATCCCAAACCACAGGACGGCCCCACCAAACCCAGCGGCGTCAAACGCATCCTTGCCATCGGTTCCGGCAAGGGCGGCGTCGGCAAATCGACCGTCTCTACAAACCTTGCGGTTGCTTTGGCGCGGGCAGGGCGCAAGGTTGGTCTGCTGGACGCGGATATTTACGGCCCCAGCATTCCGCGCATGATGGGGGTGAACAAAAAACCGGCCAGCCCTGATGGCAAGACGATCATTCCCCTGCACGCCCATGGTGTTACTCTCATGTCCATCGGCTTTATGATGGAAGAGGGCAAAGCCGTTGTCTGGCGCGGTCCCATGTTGATGGGCGCGCTGCAACAGATGTTGGGGCAGGTGGAGTGGGGCGAACTTGACGTGTTGCTGGTCGATCTGCCGCCGGGCACCGGTGACGTGCAACTGACGCTGTGCACCAAATCCGAACTGACTGGGGCAATTGTGGTCAGCACACCGCAGGACGTGGCATTGATCGACGCGCGCAAGGCGCTCGATATGTTCGCTACGCTGAAAACGCCCGTGCTGGGATTGATTGAGAACATGTCGATGTTTGTCTGCCCAGATTGCGGATCGCAGCATCAGATATTCGGGCAGGGCGGTGTCGCCGCCGAGGCTGAAAAAATGGGTGTGCCGTTGCTGGGGACCTTGCCCATCGACCTTGAAACCCGGATCGCCGGTGATGGGGGCACGCCTGTTGCAGCAGGCGACAGCCCGATGGCGCAGGCCTATGCGCAGATTGCAGACGGGTTGATCAAGGGCGGCATGGCCTAAGGGCAGGGCGCTAGACTTTAGCCCAGCGAACGCCCTTCAATCAGGTGCCCATAAAGCGTGGTCAGCACAGAGACGAACACCAGCCCTTCGATGATGTAGAACACCGTTTGCACAATCAGCGCCAGCCCCCCCTGATCAGGGGCAAGCGCGCTGGTCAGCATCATCAGCCCCATATTCAAACCGGCCAGCAGCAATGAAATATTCCAGATCGTTGAGGACATGGGCACCGTTGCCTCCCAGCTTTCGCGCACGGTCATGGGTTTGGCCAGCGCCGCCGAAGGCAACACCAGACTGATCCGCAACGCGACCCAGAGAAAAACCAAACCGCCCAGCACCCCGATCACGAACAGCGCCAGTCCCCCCAAAAGCGGCACCAGCACCAGCGACAGCAATCCCATGCCCAGCGTGATCGGAATGCCCGCAAGCACCTGAACACAAACAACAGTGACCGCGCGGCCAACGTAATGCATGAACACCGACCCGCCCGGCATCAATGCGGCAGGGTCTTCGGCACCGTTCAACAAAACATGGCGGTGCCAAAGGATCGCCATCAGCGCATACCCCAAAAGGCCGATGATCCCGAACACCAACAACCAGATGATGCCGGCAGGTGCGGCCGCCGCCATCTGTTCGGGCGCGGATTGAAACGCTGCGATGGCATCGGGTGCCAGCACAATCGCCATCACCGCACTGCCCATGATCATAATCATGGCGGGCATCACGACCCGGACCGTTGTGCCGGTTTCAAAAATCAACATGCGCAGCGCATGGGCAAGAAAGGCAAGAGCGGTGTGCATCTGGGAAAATCCCCTTTTTAATCGCAACCGTTCTGGCGCGTCCGGCGACAAGAGGCAAGGTTGCGACCTCTTCTATCGCAGCGGAATGCACAATTGCCGCGCGATCGGGCCATAAACTTCATGGGAAAGTATGGGACGGGGGCAGGTACGGCCTGCTGTAGTCCACAAACCCACCAAACCGAATCGGGTTTCCGCAAAGTTTTTCCAGAATTTCCTCAAAGATTCCTCTGGAAAAGAGAACAAAGAGAGAATACAAGCTGTGGATAAGTCTGTGACTAAACATTTCTGGGAAATCGTGGGAAAATCTGCCCCTCGAATTTCATGCCTACATCTAGGTGTTATTCTTGCATCCACCACAAATTGTGCTCTAGTTTTGGAAATTTCCAGCCCCAGATGTTGTTTTCACTACATGTGCAAAACAAAATCTTGAGGAAAACTTGCAGAAAAAAGTAGACGCCCATGAATTCCCATGGCATCCCTAGTGCATCGGATGAGAACGGGACACGGGGCAACAAACGACCCCATACATATAAAATAACCTAGCAGGTTTCATACAGGCACCTCGCTTTCATCAGACCAACGAGATCCGGCGCGCGGGCGAGCAGACATCCCCCCAGGTGGCGCGCGCAGTCGGACTTCCCCGCATAGCGGGACGAGGGCGGCGGATTGATCAGTGGCAGCAGATCAATCCGCCGTTTCCTTTTCTACCACACAGATTCCGGGGGCACGACAGACGCATTCAAATGCGCATAAAGGCAGGACAACACAGTGAGCCGCAGGTTCAGAGGCGAAAGCCACAACAAAGTCGATGCAAAGGGGCGGGTCTCAATCCCGGCCTCTTTTCGGCGTGTGTTGGAGGCAGGCGACCCGAACTGGAAGTCCGGCGAAAATCCCGAGCTGGTGATTGTCTACGGCGACCACCGCCGCACCTACCTTGAATGTT
>JAFMHE010000375.1 GCA_017854675.1 Paracoccaceae bacterium
GAGAACTGACCCGGAAGGCCTATAAATTTTCACTGAGAATTGACCCATGTGAACCGTAAGCCTCCGCCGAGGGCCGTCTGGCGGTACGATTTCGAGAGGGTTTATCGAGTGTCCTTATGGACGCACACGAGAACACCCCCCGCATTGAAGTATTGTCGGTCACTGACACGGGCCGTCGACGTCGCTGGACGGATGACGAGAAGGTCAGGATCGTTGAGGAAAGCCATCGCGATGGCGAGACGGTGGCGGATGTTGCCCGTCGCCATGAGATTTCGCGATCACAGCTTTACGATTGGCGTTATCGGTACAAGCACGGGCTGCTTGGCGGGTACGGCCCGGAGTTTTTGCGCGTTCTTCCCGTTGAGGGCGGTTCGGGTGCAAGTGACGGGCGGCGGTCACCATCGCCTGGCATGACGATCGACCTGGGTGAGCGGTGCCGCGTGACGGTTCCCGCAGATTTTGACATGGACGCTGTGGCGCGTTTGCTCGATCGTCTGAAGGTGATGCAATGATCGCATTCTCTGCTGGCACGAAGGTGTGGATCGCAGGCGGCGTGACGGACATGCGCTGCGGGATGAACAGCTTGGCGTTGAAGGTTCAGCAGGGGCTCGGCCGGGATCCACATGCTGGCGAAATCTTCTGCTTCCGCGGGCGCCGGGGCGATCTCGTTAAACTTCTTTGGCATGATGGGGTGGGCATGTCGCTCTACGCGAAGCGGCTCGAGGCTGGGAAGTTCATCTGGCCGGCGGGCGGCTCTGGGGAGGCCGTTCAGGTCTCTGCGGCACAGCTCGGCTATCTTCTCGAGGGGATCGACTGGCGCAATCCGCGCTGGACGCAACGCCCTGCGAAGGTTGGATAAATCAGCCTTCCGCACCTTGTTTTCCTGGGCTTTTGCAGGCTGGTGTGGTAGGCATTTGCCATGTCACAGGCCCGCTCCAAACTCGCAGAATTACGCGCCGCGCTTGCGGCTTCGGAGCAGCGTGCGGCGACCGCCGAAGCCGATCTGGCGCGGGCGCGGGCGGTGGTTTCGACCTCCGAGGCGATGATCGCCGGCCTCAAGCTCGAGATCGCGCTGCTCAAGCGCGACAAGTATGGCCGCAGCGCGGAACGCAGCGCCAAGTTGCTCGACCAGCTCGAATTGCAGCTCGGGGAACTGGTCGCAGACGCTGCCGAGGATCGGGTGCAGGCCGAGCAGAAGACGACGAAGGTCGGGGCTTTCGAGCGGCGTAAGCCGGTGAAGAAAGCCTTCCCCGAGCATCTGCCGCGCGAGCGCGTGGTGGTCGAGGCCCCCAGCACCTGCTCGTGCTGCGGCTCTGATCGCATCGTGAAGATGGGCGAGGACATTACCGAGACGCTGGAGGTCATTCCCCGCCAGTGGAAGGTGATCCAGACGGTCCGCGAGAAGTTCACGTGCC
This sequence comes from Paracoccaceae bacterium, assembly GCA_017854675.1. Taxonomy (GTDB): domain Bacteria; phylum Pseudomonadota; class Alphaproteobacteria; order Rhodobacterales; family Rhodobacteraceae; genus Sulfitobacter. The sequence goes on from JAFMHE010000375.1 coordinate 1,416, forward strand.
GGGCCTGCGAGAAGATCACCCAGCCCCCGGCACCCTTCCATCCGATCCCGCGGGGATGGGCGGGCCCCAGCCTCCTGGCAATGATCGTCTTCGAGAAATACGGCCAGCATCAGCCCCTCAACCGTCAGGCCGAACGCTATGCCCGTGAAGGCGTGGACCTCAGCCTCTCCACGCTCGCCGACCAGGTCGGCGCGGTGGCCGAGTTACTGAAACCGCTGAACACCCTTATCGAGGCGCATGTCTTCGCCGCAGCCCGGCTACATGGTGACGACACCACGGTGCCGCTCTTGGCCCGCGGCGGCACCAAGACCGCCCGGCTCTGGACCTATGTCCGCAATGATCGCCCCTTTGATGGGACCGCGCCGCCTGCGGTCGTGTTCCGCTTCTCCCGCGATCGCGCTGGCGAGCATCCGACGCAACATCTGACAGGCTGGCAGGGCATCCTGCAGGCCGACGCCTATGCCGGGTACAATCAGCTCTACGCCGCCGCCCGACAGCCCGGGCCGGTAGCTGCAGCTCTGTGCTGGTCGCACGCGCGGCGCAAGTTCTTCGAACTGGCTGACGTGCAGACCAACATCCGCAAGGGCAAGTTGGCCAAGGAGATCTCGCCCATTGCCGTCGAGGCGGTGAAGCGCATCGACGCGCTGTTCGAGATCGAGCGCATGGTCAACGGGCAGAGCCCGGAGGCCCGGCTCAAGATGCGACAGCGCCAGTCGGCTCCGCTGGTCGCAGACCTCGAGCGCTGGCTTCGCGGCGAACGTGCGCTCTTGTCGAAACATGCCAAGGTGGCCAAGGCCATCGACTATCTCCTGGCCCAGAAACATTGGCCCGGCTTCACGCGGTTCCTTGAGGATGGGCGGATCTGCCTCACGAACAATGCCGCCGAGCGCTCCCTGCGCGGTGTAGCCCTCGGACGGAAGTCCTGGCTCTTCGCCGGATCAGAGCGCGGTGGGCAGCGCGCGGCAGCTATGTACACACTGATCGGCACGGCCAAGCTCAACGACATCGACCCCCAGGCATGGCTCGCCGACGTGATCGGCCGCATCTCCGACACGCCGGTCTCACGTCTGCACGAACTGCTCCCGTGGAACTGGAAGCCGGCAGACCAAACCGAAAGCTCCGTAAAGGCCGCATAGCCGCGGTACTCACCGCATGCTTACGGCATTCTTTATCAAGGGAGATAAAGAAACAGCAGCCCAATTGGCGAGACTAAAAGGTGAACTAGAGGCACTTGAAAAAATTAGCATCCAAAAGAAATGCGGAATAACCTTTGAGCGTGCAAATACCGAAGAGCCTGAGATGAAAAAAATCTAAGTTTCAGAGGGTGGGCATTCAATGCCCACCCTGCTCGATCACATGTGGATTGCGCCATCACCACAGGCCAATGCAGCTTCACGCACAGCTTCGGAGTAGGTCGGATGGGCGTGGCACGTCATCGCCAGATCTTCGGCAGAGGCACCGAATTCCATCGCAACGCAAACCTCGTGGATCAGATCACCTGCCGCTGGCCCGATGATATGAGCACCTAGAATGCGGTCGGTTTCTTTGTCGGCGATGATCTTTACAAAGCCTTCACCGGCGAAAACAGCCTTGGCACGGGCGTTCCCCATAAAGCTAAATTTACCAACCTTATAGGCGCGGCCTTCTTCTTTCAGTTGCTCTTCGGTCATGCCGACATTTGCAACCTCTGGGTGGGTGTAGATCACGCCGGGGATCACGCCATAGTTTACGTGACCATGCTTGCCAGCAACGACTGAAGCGACTGCCATGCCTTCGTCCTCGGCCTTGTGCGCCAGCATGGGGCCCTCGATCACGTCGCCGATTGCATAAATGCCTTTGACGGATGTTTCCCAGTGGTCATTCACAGCGATCTGCCCGCGCCTGGTCATCTCGACCCCGAGACCGGCAAGGTCCAGACCATCATAAAATGGTTTACGACCGGTCGAGACCAGCACGACATCAGCATCCAGCGTATGTTCGCTTTCGTCCTTGCGCAGCTTGTAGGTGACCTTTGCTTTGGATTTTGAAGCTTCGGTACCTTGGACAGCGGCCCCCATGATAAAGTTGATCCCCTGCTTTTTCAGGATCCGCATGAAGTTCTTTTGGACTTCACCGTCCATGCCGGGCGTGATTGCATCAAGGTATTCAACCACGGTGACTTCACTGCCGAGACGGGCATAGACCGATCCGATTTCCAAGCCGATGACACCGGCACCGATCACGACCATTTTCTTGGGGACTTTGTTCAGCGACAACACCCCGGTCGAGGTGACAACGATCTTTTCGTCGACCTCAACACCCGGAAGTGATGCCGGTTCTGATCCTGTGGCGATGATGATGTTTTTGGCTTCGTGCACATCGTCGCCAACCTTGACCTTGCCGGCCTCGGGAATGGTTGCCCAGCCTTTGATCCAGTCGATCTTGTTCTTTTTGAACAGGAATTCGATGCCCTTGGTATTGGTGTCGATGGTGTTCTGTTTATAGGCCTGCATCTGGTTCCAGTCGACCGAGGGGCTCTTGCCCTTAAGGCCCATGTCCCCGAAATTATGCTCCGCCTCGTGGAGCATATGGGTCGCGTGGAGCAGAGCCTTTGACGGGATGCAGCCGACGTTCAAGCAGGTTCCGCCCAACGTGTCGCGCCCCTCGACGCAGGCGGTCTTGAGGCCCAATTGGGCGCAGCGAATTGCGGATACATAGCCGCCGGGGCCGGAGCCGATGATGATGACATCGTAGCTGGACATGGGAGGTCTCCTTGAGAAGGTCGGACGGTTGGTTGTTTTCAATCGGTGTCTTGGTTGAGAGAGAGGCTAGGGGGCGCTGCCCTCGTGCGCAAGCGCACTCCCCCGGGATTTGGGTCCATTTGGAAGATCAAAAAAGCGCCGCGATCAGCATGAGCGTTGTGGCCGCGAAGCCTACAGCCCAGATGATTGAGCGGCCTGGACGCCAGCCGAGCGCGTATGCGGGAATATAGGCTATACGGGCGGCAAGGAAAATCCACGACAACAACATGGTGTATGTGGTGCTTTGATCGGAGATCGTAATGACAGTGGCGGCAATGCCAAAGAGAATGAGCGCTTCGAAGGTATTGTCCATTGTTCTGCCAAGACGGGCAGTGCGGTCGGACATTTCGCGCGTGGGGGCGCGGTCGCGCGCTGACATCGTATAGCCGGTACCAAGTTCGCGGTTCGCTGGGACCGCGTAGAGTACGAAGGTTACGGTCTGTAGCAGGGCGGCGAGGATGAGGACGGTAAGTTCGGGGGTCATGTTATTTTTGATCCGCTAGAGCGCGAGAAGGTACAGGAAAGCTGTGGCAGCGAAGCCCGTCAGACATGCCAGCGTGCGTATTGCGGGGATGCCAAACGCATAGACAGGCAGGTAGACGATACGCGCAATCAAGAAGACCTGCGCAGCGAGTAGACTGGCGGACCCGGTTCTATCCAGCACCACGAGGATCAGAATCGCTGGTGCGAAAAGAGCCATCGCCACGAGTGAGTTGTTCAGAGCGCGTTCAAGTCTGGCCGTCATTCCAGTGATGGTGCGCGTTTCATCACGAGAGGATAATAGGTAGCCGAGGCTGAGCTGTTGCATCCCGCCGATGACCTGTAAAAGGAGTGTCAGCAGTACGAGAAGGCCGTAAGCGGCAAGTATCGTCGTTTCTGTCATCGGGTATCCTTTCGACGCATCTAAGCGCCATTGTGTTGAATCGGCGGGCTTGCACCCGCCGATTTTGTCTTACAAATCCATCAGCAGACGACGAGGATCTTCGAGCGCTTCTTTCACGCGCAC
>JAFMHE010000251.1 GCA_017854675.1 Paracoccaceae bacterium
GTCGCCTTCTCTGACACAGGCAAGGCACAAACCATCACCGCCCCCCCGCGCACAAAATTCAAACGCACCTTGTGGGCGCTGCGCCGTGAAACCCGCGCCGACGCGGGCACGACACCAAAGCAAATCAAACCGATGCTGGATGCGCCGTTCTACAGCCGCTCTATTGTCCAAACCCAAATCAGCGGTGAAACCGTCCAAGGCGTACATGAGGCCCTAGACCTCAACCGCTACGCAAACCCCTTGCTCAAGCCAATGCTCGCCGTCCGCGTCCCGCGCCGCAAGAATTGGACATTCTGACCCAATCCCTTTCAATTTTCCAAATAAACCTCCGGGGGAATCGGCTTTGCCGATGGGGGCTGGCCCCCTCCCCCGCCTGCATCACGAATGAAACGTCATATATCAGACGGTACAATCGGCGCTTCATTCGGGTTCATCCGCCAAACCGTAAAGTTCAACGCAGCCGCAACCGTCACCCAGATCAGATAGGGCACAAACGCCAACCCTGCCCAGAAATCCAGCTGGAAACAGGCAACCGTGCAGCCCGCAACCGCCAACCACAAAGGCGTCATCACAAACAACGCACCCTTCAAGCGGCGCAACCCGAAAAAGATCGGCGTCCACAGTGTCGCGAATGCCCCCTGCATGGCCCAGAACGCCAGCGCATAGGCATTCCCGTCCAGCACCGCAATCCGCGCGCCTGCAAATGAAATCAGCAAATAAATCGACGTCCACACAACCGGAAACGCCCAATCGGGCGGCGTCCAGCTTGGCTTGTCCAGTCGCTTGTACCAGTCACCGGGTTGAAAAACCGCGCCCGTGGCCCCCGCAGCCATACAAGCCAAAAGGAATATCCCAAACAGATAGAAATCCATCGCCGCGATCCTGACGCGACGCTATTCCGCCGCTATATGAGAAGACTGTGTCCGCGCGTCGAGATCCGACAACACACCCAGCAGGGCGGCTGTGCGCCCCTGCGACGTACCCGACCGTTCGCTTGACGCGGCGTTTACCAGAAACGTCACCTCAGGCAAAGGGGCCGCATAAATCACCGGCGATTGTGGCAACACAACAGAACCTGCGGCGCGCAGCCCTGCTTTGGCGACCCACCCCAGCTTTTGCATCTTCGAGGTATGCGCGCGATGCGTAAACGAATCGTGTCCATTGCGCCGCACCTCTTTGCCAATACCCGCATAGACATAACGCGCCGCGAATATTCCCGCGCGTGCTTGCAACGGCAGCGACCCGATCCCGGCCTCTGACCTGATATACAAACGCCGCGCCTCGGCCAGCAACCGCGATACCATGCGCCGCGTCTCCGCCCCCGGTATCTCTTGCGCCATGAACGCCTCGACACTCATCCCCGCGTCCTCAATCCACTCCAGCGGCAGGTACAACCGCCCTGCCCGCGCGTCTTCGCCGACATCGCGCGCAATGTTGGTCAACTGCATCGCCACACCCAGATCGCAGGCCCGCGCCAACGCATCCGCATCGCGCACGCGCATCAACACACACATCATCGCACCGACGGCTGACGCCACCCTTGCCGAATAATCCTTCACACCCGACAACGTATCATACCGCCGCTCGGACGCGTCCCATGCCAACCCTTCCAGTAATGCCTCCGGCAGGGCACGTGGCATATCAAATTCTTCGATGATCGCTGCAAACGCGCGGTCCTCGGGCGCATTGCGGGGGCGTCCCGCATAAGCATCGTCCAACCGGTCGCGCAATGACAAAACCGCCCGCGCCTTGTTGTCGCCCTCGTCCACCTCATCATCCGCCAAGCGGCAAAACGCATACAACGCCAGCGCCGGATCGCGCACCGATGCAGGCAACAGTTTCGACGCCGTGTGAAACGACAATGATCCCGTGCGGATCACATTGCGGCAATGCTCTATGTCATCAGGACGGATCATTCTGCTGCAAGCCTTGGTGCATCAGCCATCAAAGGCGCATCCGGCACCAGTTTGCCAAGCACTTCCGCCGATGAAACAACCCCCGGCAACCCCGCACCGGGATGCGTACCGGCACCCACCAGATACAGGCCCTTAGCCTCTTCGCTCACGTTATGCGGTCTAAACCACGCTGATTGCAGAATGCGCGGCTCCAATGAAAAGCCTGCGCCATGCGGCGACAAATACCGGTCGCGGAATGTCTCGGGCGTGAACACCAACTCTGTCGAAATGCGGTTGCGGAACCCCGGCATCATCTTTTCCAACTCCGCCGCGACTTTCTCGCGGTAAATCGGTTCTTCAGTCTTCCAGTCGACCGCGTTCTTCCATCCCAGATGCGGCACAGGCGACAGCACATAAAACGTATCATCCCCCTTTGGTGCCGCCGTCGGATCGGTCACAGACGGGCGATGCACATAAAGTGACATGTCATCCGCCAACTTCCCCTTCATAAAGATATCGCGCAGCAATCCTTTGAACCGGGGCCCGTTCTGGATCGTGTGGTGGCCCAGATCGGGCCACATATCCGCCGTGCCTTTGGTCCCGAAATACCAGACATACAAACCCATCGACCACCGCCGACGCTTTAACTTGGCAGGCGTCCACCGCCGCTTGTTATGATTGCGCAACAAATGATCATAGGTATGGCCCGCATCGGCATTGCTGACGACCAATGGCGCGCTCAACCGCTCTCCATCCGTCAGGGTCACACCTGTTGCCGCGCCCCCGTCCACATGAATTTCATCGGCCTCAACCTCGTGCCGGATCACACCGCCTTGGGCGCGCACTACATCCGCCATCGCGTCGGCAATCGCCTGCACACCGCCCATCGCGTAATGCACGCCGTAGGTTTTTTCCAAATGCCCGACCAGCGCATAGATCGACGTCACATGCGCCGGATCACCGCCAATAAACAGCGGGTGAAACGACAGCGCCATGCGCAGTTTTTCGTCCTTCACTCGTGCCGCCGCCAGCCCATAAATCGACCGGTCCGCGCGCAGTTGCGCAAATTTGGGCAGCACCTTGATGGTTTCCCACATCTTGTGCATCGGCTTGGCCACCATGCCCTCAAACCCGACAACATACCGCGCTTTGGAATCCCGCAAGAACCGCTTGTAGCCGTTCAAATCTGACGGACTGATCTTGGACACTTCGGCATACATCCGATCATCATCACCACAGGCCGCGAACGTTGTGCCATCCGGCCAGCGCACCTCGTAAAACGGATCAAGTGGCCGCAGATCCACATCCTTGTTGAAATCGCGCCCACAGGCCGCCCACAAACCTTCAAACACCTGCGGCACCGTGACAATCGTCGGACCCAGATCAAACCGGTGTCCGTCTTGGGTAATCGACGACCCGCGCCCGCCCGTGCGGTCCAACCGGTCCAACACCGTCACGGCATACCCCTTGGCCCCCAGACGCATCGCGGCCGCAAGACCACCCAAGCCTGCACCAATCACAATTGCACGGTTGTCTGCTGTCATATCGGGACTCACTTTCATCATAGTCTGACACTAGAACTGTCTAGTTTAGTTTACAATGTTTTCTGAACGCATCTTTTCAATTGCGTCTTTCTATGTAAACTAAACTGGACATAAACAGGGACTCGGACGTTGTGACACAAGTCGTAAGCCTCAGCTTTTATCGCTTTGACAGCGTGATCGCGCGGACATGGGCGTTCGTCATGATGGGCCTTGCGCGGCCACTTGTCGCGCGCATCCCCGGCATCGGGTTCTGGAAACTCTGCGGGTCCGGCGCAGGCGAAGGGTTCGATGTGAAACCGAACATCAACGTCTTTGCCATCCTCGCCACGTGGTCGGATCTGGAAACCGCACAGACCGCCCATGCGCACAGCCCGGTTTTGCGCCGCTATCGCAACCGTGCCGCAGAAACCTGGACCGTCTACCTGAACACCGACACCGTGCGCGGCGCATGGTCCGGCCAAACCCCCTTTGTCGCCTCGCCCCCGACCGGCGCTGGCCCTTTGGCCGTGCTGACCCGCGCCACGATCAAACCGGGTATCATGGCGCGGTTTTGGGGGCGCGTGCCCGATATCTCTTCTGTCATCGGCCAAGACCCCAATGTCCTGTTCAAGATCGGCATCGGCGATGTACCTTGGCTGCGACAAGTCACCTTTTCGATCTGGCCCGACGCAGAACGCATGACCAATTTCGCCCACTCTGGCCCCCACGCGCAAGCCATCCGCGCCGTGCGCGATGAAGGCTGGTTTCGCGAAGAACTATATGCCCGTTTCACCCTGATCTCGGACGAGGGCACATGGGGTGGCAGATCACCATTAGAAAACCTGGATACCCTATGAAGCACCCCTTTCCGTTCTCTGCAATCGTTGGTCAATCCGACATGAAACGCGCCATGCTGCTGACGGCGATTGACCCCTCGATCGGCGGTGTTCTGGTGTTCGGGGATCGCGGCACCGGCAAATCCACCGCTGTGCGGGCGCTGGCCGCCCTTTTGCCGCCGATCATCGCGGTCAAATCCTGCCCCGTGAACAGCGCCCGGATTGAGGATTGCCCGGAATGGGCGAACGTCAGCGATGGGGCGACGCATGAAATCCCGACACCCATCGTCGATCTGCCCCTTGGCGCGTCAGAGGACCGCGTGACCGGCGCGCTCGACATTGAAAAGGCTCTGACAAAGGGCGAAAAGGCATTTCAGCCCGGTCTGCTGGCCGCTGCCAACCGCGGCTATCTTTATATAGACGAGGTGAACCTCCTTGAGGATCACATCGTTGATCTGCTGCTTGATGTCGCGCAATCGGGTGAAAATGTGGTAGAACGTGAAGGCCTGTCGATCCGCCACGCTGCGCGCTTTGTGCTTGTCGGTTCGGGCAACCCCGAAGAGGGCGAATTGCGCCCGCAGCTGCTGGACCGGTTTGGCCTGTCGGTCGATGTCGCCTCCCCCACCGATATTGACGAACGGGTCGAGGTGATCAAACGGCGCGACGCCTATGACAATGACCATGCCGCCTTTATGCTGCGCTGGCAGGCAGAGGATGCCACCTTGCGCGCGCAAATCCTGACGGCCCGCGAGGCGCTCAAGAAGCTCACCACCCCCGAAAGCACCCTGCGTGATGTGGCAGAGCTGTGCATCAAGCTGGGGTCTGACGGGTTGCGCGGTGAATTGACCTTGCTGAAAGCCGCCCGCGCCTATGCCGCGTCGCGCAATGATACCGCCCTCACCCGCGCGCATATCCGTGATGTTGCCAGCCTTGCCCTGCGCCACCG
>JAFMHE010000022.1:0-15564 GCA_017854675.1 Paracoccaceae bacterium
TCTTGCCTGACAGGGCCGCTTGGAAGCCGATGTTCGCCTCGACACTCAGCGATGGGATCAGGTTGAACTGCTGGAAAACCAGTGCAATGTCGGTTTTTCGCAGCGCAGCGCGCCCGGCATCGTCAAGCTGTGTCAGGTTTTGTTCGTTGACCCAGACGTCGCCCGCATCCGCAGCCTCCAGCGCACCTGCGATATGCAATAACGTGCTTTTGCCGCTGCCGGATTCCCCGCGCAGCGCAAGGGTCTGACCGGCCTGCAATTCAAAGCTCACACCGCGCAGCACTGGCACCAGACCTTCCCTGTCACGGAAAGATTTTTCTACGCCATCGACCTTAAGAACCATCAAATGTCTCCATTGCTGATGAACTTAACCTAGGTGCGGGGTTTTGACAGGGTCCTGGGGGATAAATGTCGCGATGTCGCAGGTCTAGCGGGCATTCCCAGCGCCGATTGGTGCCCGATGCCTAGCCGCGCCGGGGCAATGACGAAAGGCCGGTTTGCGCCATTGCGATGCTCAATTCATCGCTCAGCACATCCCACATCCGCTGCAAGCCCGCTTCTCCGCCAGCTGCGATGGCGAATTGCAGGATACGCCCGAAAAAGGTGAAATCTGCGCCTGCGTGGATCGCTTTCAGAACGTCTTCGCCCGACCGCAGACCGCTGTCGAAAAAGAGCGGCATATCAGGGCCAACAGCGTCACGGATCAGGGGCAAAACATTGATCGGGCAGGGCGCGCTTTCGAGTTGGCGCGCGCCGTGGCTTGAGACTTGGATGGCATCGACGCCTGCCTTTTTCAGCATTACCGCGTCCTCGACATCCAACACGCCTTTGACGACCAGCTTGCCAGGCCAAGCGTCGCGCATCGCCTTGAGCGTATCCCAATCAGCGGCTGCGCGGCTTTCGGTGCGGTCAAAGCTGTAGCCGGGCATGTCGAAATTCGCCATGCCGGGTTTGCCAGCGAACAGGCTGGAGAGGGACCATGCTGGATGCAGGGCAAAGTCGATGAATTGTTTGGGACCAATCTTGAACGGCATCTTGAAGCCGTGGTGCAATTCGCGGGGGCGGCGACCAACTTCGGGAACGTCTGCGGTCAAGACCAGCGTCGCGTAACCTGCATGGCGCGCCCGTTCGACCAGTTTGAAGGTGCCGGTGCCATCGCCGCTAAAGTAGATCTGGAACCAGGCGTGGCCTTGGGCAACCTCGATGATCTTTTCCAAAGGGGTGGAGGCAACGGTTGAGACACCATGCGGCACCTTTTGCTTGGCAGCCAGTCGTGCCAGCATCAGATCAGCCCCGGGGCCAGACAGGTTGCACATGCCCATAGGTGCTATGCCAAAGGGGCGTTCGGCAGGTGCACCGAACAGGGTGGTTGCCAGCGAGCGGTTGCTGACGTCCGTCAGGATACGCGGGCGTAGGGTGATGGCGTCAAGGGCCGCACGGTTGCGGGCGGCCCCTGTCTCGGCGCCAGCGGCACCATCAATATAGTCGAAGATCATCCATGGCAGACGCCGCTTTGCAATGCGCCGCGCGTCTGCCGCAGAATGGATGTCTTTGGCACTCATCTAAGCCTTCACTGCTTCCATAAAGCGGTGACGGATCACGACCGGATCAAGCGTAATGACGGGCAACTTGATGTTACCGCTGTCACATTTGCACACGATGATGGTCATGTCGTCGCTGTCGATGGCGGCCTGCAACACCGGACCAAGGTCTTTGTCCTGCACTTCGATCACGTTTTCACAGCCGCAGGCTTTGGCTACAGCCGTCAAAGATGTCTTCATGCCCGCATAGGTCGGCTGATCGCCGGTAGAGCCGTAAGACCCGTTGTCGATGATCAACAGCGTATAGTTGCCCGTCGCGTTGTTGGCGATAGTGGGCAGCGTGCCAAGGTTGGTCAGGACAGAGCCGTCACCGTCGATGGAAATTACAGGTTTGGGTTGCGCCAGCGCCAGACCGAAACCAATCGAAGACGACAGACCCATGGTGCCGAGCATGTAAAAGTTACGCTCGTTGTCGTCGATCATGTGGAGTTCCTGAGACGGAAGACCGATGTTGCAGACAACAAGGTGAGGATTAAGGATAGGCGCGATTTCGCGCAGGATTTCTGAACGGATCATTGGTCGCCGTAGCCTCCCCAGAAGTTCGCGTCGGTCAGGATCGCGACAGGTTTGTTGGACATGAAGGTGTACTTGAGGATGTTGTCGAACTCTTCGACATCTTTTTGCCAGTGGAAGTGGTAGGTCGGGATGTTCAACTGCGCCAGCAGCGCTTTGGTGTGAACAGCCATTTCGACCTGGCAGGCCACAGGCTCACGCAGCTCACCCCGGTAGGAGATCAGCATCGGCAGCGGCATGCGGTAGAACTGCGTCAGCGTCGCCAGCGTGTTCAAGGTCACACCAAGGGCGGTGTTTTGCATGATGATCATCGGGCGTTTGCCGCCCATGAATGCACCAGCGCACAGGCCCATGCCTTCGTCTTCTTTGTTGGAAGGGATGTGGAAAATCTCTTTGCGGTTTTCAACCTCTTCGATCACGCCGGCCAGCTGTTTGCAGGGCACGGTCGTGACAAACGAGATATCGTTGGCGACAAGATCGTCAACGATCTTTTTGTCGATGTTCATGGGCGTTTGCCTTTCATTAGGTATCGGAAGGTGGGGGGTGTCAGGAATGGAGTTAGTGTGCGGGGATCAAGACGATCTTTGGTTCGGGAACTTCGCCTGCGCGCAAGGCTTTGAACGCATCTGCGCCCTCGCTCAAGGGTTGGTGGCGGCACCAGTCGAGCGGACCAAGACGCCCGTCGAAGATTGCCTGCGCCGTGTCGCGGAAATCTTGGGCGGTATAGGTATAGGTGCCGATGAAGGTGATCTCCTGCAGGGTCATGCGGCGAATATCAAGCCCGCCTGTGTCCTCGCCCAGCCCGATGTGCGCAATCACGCCGCCCGGTGTCGCGCGGGCAGAGGCGGCTGCACGGGTGGCAGCATATCCAACCGCGTCGATGACGACCGGATAGAACGCATCGGTCACCTCAACAGCGTTTTCGCCGCAGGTGTCGCGCAGGAAAGCGCGGCGTGCGGCGTTTGGTTCAACGATGGTAATATCAGTGACCTGCATCGCACGCAGGGCAAGGGCTGCGGCCAGACCAATGGCACCGCCCCCGATGATCAGCGCACGGCGCGCATCGGTCATATGCAGCGCGTCCAGCGCCAGACGTGCTGCATGCCAGCTCACGGCCAGCGGTTCTGCCAACGCGGCCTTGGTCAGCGGCACATCTGCGGGCACCTCGACAAGGTTTTCAGGCGGCATCGTGACGAATTGCGCAAATGCACCCTCGCGGGGCTGCATAGATATGATCTGTCGCTTCGGGCATAGGTTCTCGCGGCCACTGCGACATGCGGGGCAGGTCTTGCAATTGACCAGCGGGTTGATCGTAACGCGCTTGCCATCACGGACACCGCCAACAATCACGCCAGCCGCCTCATGACCAAGGATCAGGGGGGCAGGGCGACGCGCGTCATGACCCAGATACGCGTGCATATCAGAGCCACAGATGCCGACCGCTTCAATGCGGATCAACTCCGTGCCGTTTGCCGCAACAGGATCCGGCATATCGCGATAATTCAGCGTTTCAACGCCGTCATAAACCAGTGCTTTCATTTCGCGGTAAATCCCCCGTCGACCATCAGGACTTGCCCCGTAACATAAGACGAAGCCTCAGAGCATAAAAACAATAGCGGTCCATCCATGTCTTCCAGTCGCCCGTTGCGGTTGAGACAGGTTTGGGCCGCATTACGTGCCGCGCGCGCCGGATCGTCAAAGACGGCTGCGGTCAGTTCGGTCGGGAAAAACCCCGGACCTATGGCGTTGGCGGTAATGCCGCTGGGCGACCATGCTTCGGCCATCGCGCGGGTCAACTGGCCGATGCCTGCCTTGGTCGCGCCGTAAGATATGCCGCCCGGAAACGCGCGTGTCGTTTGCAACGAGGCAAAGTTGACGATCCGGCCCCAGCCCTTTGCCTTCATCGCAGGCACGAGCGCCTGAGAGATAAAGAACGGCGCCGACAGGTTCAGCGCGATGGTGCGATCCCAGCCTTCTGGCGTTACATCATCTGCCGTTTCACGTGTGTTCACCCCGGCCGCATGCACGACAATGTCAGGTGCCCCAAAAGGCGCGGACACCGCATCACGCAAGGCCGCAACCTTGTCCCGGTCTGCCACATCTGCAACCAGAACGGCGCAGCTTGCGCCAATCTCTGACTGCAAACCGTCCAGCGCGTCCTGTCGCCGGGCAACGCCGACAACTTGTGCACCGGCTGCGGCCAAGGCAATGGCCGCGCGCCGACCCAGACCAGAACTCGCCCCGGTCACAAGGGCAACGTGGCCCGTCAGGTCAAAAAGTTGGCGCGGATCACCCATCTGCGGAAAGGTCAAAATTCTCGCCGGGGAAGTATTTGGCAAGACGCACATCAGCGGCGCGGGCGTGACCTTCCATGCCTTCAAGGCGAGAGATGCGGGCGGTAGCTTGCGCCACACGCTTGGACGCATCGCGGGTGGTGCGCTGCCATGTGACGATTTTCATGTACTTGTGAACAGACAGACCGCCCGTGTAGCCCGCCGCACCGGATGTCGGCAACACGTGGTTGGTGCCTGATGCCTTGTCGCCATAAGATACGGTGGTCTCTTCACCCAGGAACAGCGAGCCGTAGCACGTCAAACGGTCCAGCCACCAATCGGGGTCTTCTGCCTGAACGGTCAGGTGCTCTGGCGCGTAATCATCTGAACACGCGGCCATTTCTTCGCGGTCCGCGCACAAGATCACTTCGGCGTAATCGCGCCAAGCGGCAAATGCGTTTTCGCGGTTCACCTCTGGAAGATCGTCGATCAGACTGGGGACCATCTCCATTACCTTTTCGGCCAGCGTGCGGTCGTCCGTGACCAGCCAGACCGGAGAATTATAACCATGTTCGGCCTGCGAGACGAGGTCGGTTGCGACGATATGCGCGTCTGCGTGTTTATCGGCAAGAACAAGGCTGTCAGTTGGGCCGGCAATCATGTCGATGCCCACGCGGCCAAATAGAATGCGTTTTGCTTCGGCGACAAACTGGTTACCGGGACCAACAAGGATATTTGCCTTTGGCAGGCCAAACAGACCGAAGGTCATCGCCGCGACGCCCTGAACCCCCCCCAACGCAAGGATTTTGTCCGCGCCACAGATATGCGCTGCGTATACGATCGCCGGGGCCACACCCACGTCGGGGCGGGGTGGGGAACAGGCTGCAATATGACGGCAGCCTGCCACTTTTGCAGTGGTCACGGTCATGATTGCCGACGCAATGTGGCTGTAGCGCCCGCCGGGGACATAGCACCCTGCGGCATCCACAGGGATCGCCTTTTGACCGGCGATAAAGCCCGGCTCGATCTCCATCTCGACATTGGTTAGGGTGGATTTCTGGATCTCGGCAAAGCGGCGCACGTTGTCATGGGCAAACCGGATGTCTGCTTTCAGTTTTTCGGGCACCAATGCGCAGGCGGCCTCGATTTCCTCTGGTGACAGAATGACACTGCCCTCGTAGCGGTCGAACTTGGCTGCATATTCCAATGCTTTGGCATCGCCGCCCGCTTCGATATCATTCAGGATATTCTTGACGATTTCATGCGTTTCTGACGCGTCTGATTTCGCGGTCAGGGTTGCCTTTTTGAGATATTCGCGTGTCATGCTTGGATGTCCTGCCTAAGTGGGTGGTCGGTGGGACCAGAGATTCGTTACCAACTTGTAAAGGTTTACATGGCGTCAGTGCAAGCGCTTACATTTTCTTTACATCATTTTCATACAGACCGCGAATAGCCTTGGTTCGGCGGAAATGTCGATTGAATTTCCATCGGTGTCTCCAGCCCAAAGGCGCATCGCCGACTGAATGCGCCTGCACGGTTCGACAACGCCACCGGTTGACGCCTACAGAACATGATCGACCGGCTGGGATAGCCTCTGCTTTTCCACGCGCGGTTGTGGAAACTGCCGACTGGATGGCAGTTGTCATGTCGGCTGAACTGCACCCGCCCTCATGCTGCGTAAGCCAACCTAACCTCTGAAAACTCAACGTTTCTTTGATGTTGGCAAGGGATGCCTGCAGCTTGAACCGAGGTTGATTGAGGCACCGCTAACAGGGCCTCCATTGTCCAAGTTGAATTGAAATTTAGGCATCAATCTTGGTTAAGAACTTGTTCTAACCCATTCAAGTAAAACATATTTAACCCTACCACTCCTAAAACTGAGATTGATGCTGGACGTGCGTTCGTTCTGGCAAAGTTGGATCAGTTTCGGAGATGACATAATGCCAGAACAATTGCTTTTTATCGGCCACAGCCTTGTCGGTTACAAGATGCCAGAGATGTTCAATTCGTTCATGAACACTCTGGGTATAGATGCGCAGGCCGATAGGCAGGTGATCAACGGATCGCCTTTGCGGTTCAACTGGGACAACGGCAACATCGCCGAAGGCGTGAACGCGCGGGCGGTGCTGCCGTCGGGCGCATATGACAGCGTTATCATCACCGAAGCCTTGCCACTGGATGAACATATCCGCTGGAACAATTCCCAAGGCTACGCCGAACGTTATTATGATCTGGCGCGGTCCGCGAACCCGGATACGCGGTTCTACATCTATGAGACTTGGCATAATATCAGCGGCGATGGCGCGGCATGGCGCGCGCAGATCGATGCAGACCTCCCCAAATGGGAGGGGATTGCCGATTATATCAACAGCAATGCGCCGAACGGTGCGGTCCCGGCGATGATCGTGCCCGCCGGTCAGGCAATGGCCAAGCTTTATGATGCTATTCAGGCAGGCCAAGTGCCCGGTGTCACCTCCATCAGGGCGGTGTTCGAGGATACGATCCATCTGAATGATCTGGGAAACTGGTTCATGGCGGCGCTTCAGGCGGCGACAGTTCTGGGGATTGACCCAGACTCCTTGCCCTCGGATACAGTGGGGCGCTGGAACACGACCTATGATGGGCCGAACGGCGCCCTAAAATCTGCTTTCTCAGATGTTATTTCGGATACACTGGCCGAATATGACCGCGACGGGCGTGACGGTGCGCTACGCGCTGTTGAGGGCCAGCAAGATAGCGGTCCGTGGAATGATCCTGATCCCGTCAATGATCCTGATCCCGTCGTCGATGATGTGCCGACACCAGACCCCGTTGAAAACGACGATGGTGGCTCCGGTCAGGGCGGGGGGGGCTGGACGCCAACGCAACCGTCAACTCCGGCGTCCGGTGATATCGAATTTGGCCTTGGTTTCGGTCTAAGCACGGTTGCGGATTACGTCTCCAACATGCCGTTCATTGATGTGTTCAAGACATCGCGCGCGCCGCTGGGCCATGAACCGGGCAGGTGGGGCGGCGTCGATTTTGCCGAACTGCAAGCGCGCGGCGCTCTGGATGCTGATGGTTGGCTGACATTCATACCAGATGGGGTAAATTATGTTGGCAGTCTGATACTGACCTCATTTCCCGCCGAAATGACGGAGGCCGCGGGCCGTTACCGTGTGACATGGGATGGTGAAGGTGATGTGCGGATCGGCCTGTCTGCCAGCAACGTAACGATTGGCCAGAACGAGGCGTGGTTCACCTATACGCCCACGGGCAGCGCCCTCGTCAATATCGAGATCCACGAGACCGACCCGCGCGGCAACGGCAATTACGTGCGCAACATCTCGGTCGTCAAAGAAGAGAATATCAGTGCTTTTGAAGCGGGTCAGATGTTCAATCCGACATGGATTGATGTGATCGAGGACGCGCATTCCCTGCGGTTTATGGACTGGATGCGCACCAACAATTCCAAAATCGAAACATTGGCAGACGCCCCATTGGAAACTGACGCCACATGGACGCCGCACGGCGTGCCCCTGTCGGTGATGGTCCGTTTGGCTAATGAAACGGGAACTGATCCATGGTTCACAATTCCGCATCTTGCGGATGAGACATACATGCGCGCCTTTGTGACGCAGGTACGCGATACGCTCGATTCCGGGTTAAAGGCTTATTTCGAGTTCTCAAACGAGGTCTGGAATTTCCAGTTCGGACAGGCGCAACATTCCAACGCCGAAGGGCAGGCGCGCTTTCCCGGCGAAGGAACGGCATGGGTGCAAAACTATGCCGCTGACGCCGTTGTACTGGCACGGATCATCGACGACGTTTACGGGGCTGACAGCCCGAATGCGATCAAGGTGATCGGCACCCAAACCGGATGGATCGGCCTTGAAGGCGCAATTCTGGATGCGCCCTCATGGGTCGCAGAAAACCCGGGATTTAACGCTGCACCTGCAACGTATTTTGATGCCTACGCCATCACCGGGTACTTTGACGGTGGGTTGGGGCGTGGCGACAAGCCCGTCACAGTAAAAAACTGGCTGGTGGAAAGCCAGAACAGGGCCGTTTCTGCGGCGAATTCCCAAGGGCTAAGTGGCGCAGCACGGGACGCCTATATCGAAGAACATCGCTTTGACTATGCCACAACCTTGGCAGCGCGCGAACTGCGCGACGGGTCCGTAACTGGTGATTCTGGCGGATCACTGGCGGATCTGCGCACCCAATTTGCCTATCACAAAGCCATTGCAGATGAACGTGGACTTGAGCTGATCATGTACGAAGGCGGCACCCATGTTGTGGGTGTCGGGTCCTGGGTTAACGACACAGCGCTGACAGAGTTCTTTACCCATCTGAACTATACCCCGGAAATGGGTGTTCTATATGCCGAATTGCTGCAGATATGGGAACAAGAAGGCGGGACACTCTTTAATGCGTTCACGGCTGTTGGAACGCCGTCCAAATACGGCAGTTGGGGGCACCTGCGCTACTTGGGCGATGACAACCCGCGCATGGATGTTATCGAAGAATTTATTGCCGATAACCCAAGGGCTGAAAGCGGGGGACCATTTGTTGAACCGCCAACCGCAGTTGTAAATTCGGCACCAGCTGGCGTGCCGGGCATCGTCGGACCACCACAAGAAGGTGAGACGCTGACTGCCGTAACTCAATCCGTATCAGATGCAGACGGTATCCTGCGCAGCAGCTTTGCCTATCAGTGGCAACGCGATGGCCAGAACATTGGCGGGGCAAACTCCGCGACTTATACGCTGACCCAACAGGATGTTGGTGCCCAGATCCGGGTGAACCTGCAATTTACGGATGCGCGCGGCACGCTCGAGACTGTCCAAAGCGGGCGCACCGCACCGGTCGAAGACCGTTATCAAGCACCGCTTCAGGCGTCCGTAAGAGTTGACGGAGACGGGACGGTAGGCGCGGTTTTGGCAGCGCAGGCATCCTTCACGGGCGGCGCAGATGCGCCAGATGAAGGGGCTGGCAGTTGGCGTTGGATCAGAACCGACGCCGCAGGCCAGCAGCGAGAAATCATTCAAGGCGCTCAAAGCCAATATTACACGCTGCGCGCCGAAGATCAGGGTCATGTCATTCTGGCAGAGTTCAGCTTTCGGGATGCATCGGGCAGTGCTGGTGTCGCGACTGGCGGCAATCTGTTTGTGAACACTGCACCCACCGGGCGTGTCACCATTGTGACCGTTCCGGGCCTGGATGGATTTCTGACCGCCAATACCAGCGGGCTAAGTGATGCGGATGGCATCGTAGCGAGCAGCCTCACGTTTCAGTGGTTTCTGGACAATGCGCCGATCGCAGGTGCGACGCAGGCGCGCTTTTTTGCAAATGCAGCAGATCTTGCCGGCAGCTTGAGTGTTCGCGTCACCTATCTTGATCAGTCTGGTTTTACCGAAAATGTCATCAGCGACCCTGTCCCGATGTCCTCGGACGGCATTCGGCTGAACGGAACAGACTTTGCCGACCGCCTGATCGGGGGCATGGGCGGCGATACGCTGCTTGGCGCGGACGGCGATGACATCTTCGTCCCCGGCGCAGGCAGCGACTTTCTGGACGGCGGTCGCGGTGTTGATACAGTGGCTTTACTGGGTGATCAGTCCGCCTATACTTTGCGTCTGGCCAGCAATGGATCGCGGTTGACGGACCGCCGCGACGATGACAATGGCGGACAAGGGAGCAAGACACTCTTTGCCATCGAGACACTTGACTTCGAAACCGAGATTGACGTGCTTCAGGGCAGGCCACTCCAGCTTTCGCTGTTGGATGATGCCGTTGCGGTGTCGAACTCTGATCTTGAGGACATCACCGAACTTTACGTGGCCTATTTCAACCGCGCCCCTGACGCGATTGGCCTGACTTATTGGGCGTCCCTGTTCGCAAATGGCCTTGATCTGGAACAGATGGCGCGCGGCTTTTTCGATCAACCCGAAACGCGTGCGACATATGCAGATGTGCTTTCATCCGACGGGACAAGGCTGACAGATATCGATGGTTTTGTCAGCGCTGTTTATGCCAACGTTCTGGGTCGTATACCGGATGCCGATGGTTTTGCGTTCTGGGTCACAGCCTTGGAAAACGTCCCCGAAATCACACCTGCGACATTCATTCTGTCCGTACTGGGCGGCGCCAAATTTCCCGCTGACCCGACACCGCAAACCCTCGTGGATCAGACATATATCGCCACAAAGACCGACATCGGCACCTATTTTGCTGCAATCAAAGGGTTGAGCGATGTGGATGATGCCAGGGTTGTTATGTCGCTTTATGATGGGACAATTGGCGGCATGCTGGATGCTGTGACAGAGGTGAACGATATCTACGCAGATGCGCTGGATCCCCAGAACGGGGAGTTCTTGCTGCAATTGGTTGGCGTTGTAGACGATCCATTCGCCACGTTCTTTTGATGTTGGCTTTCCCCCGAGGGGCATAAGCTTGTTTTTTGTGAGCACATGTTTGTTGGCCGCGCGGTGATGGTCGCAAGGCGTACAAGCAAAGTACCTTGCAACCACAATAAATTTGAGGCCCGGATGTCGACGTCAGCGAAATCACTCTACTTTTCATCTTGTAAAGTGTTCGAAACGGAGGCGCTACCAGATGCACAAGATGATCAAGCAAGCCATCTGGGCAACAGCGTTCCTATATGCAACTGCTGCTGCATCAGATATCGCGCCCGATGGCAGTGCGATCATTTCGCAGCCCATGATAGCACGGATGGCGGCTGCGGATGTGGTCTTTTTGGGCGAAATCCACGACAACGCCTTGCACCATCAAGGTCAGGCCAAGATCATCGCCGCGTTAAAGCCCGAAGTGGTGGTATTCGAGATGCTGTCATCTACGCAGGCAGCGTTGGTAAATGAAATAGGGACGGAAAATCTTGATACGCTCGGTCAACGCATCGGTTGGGAGGCGGCAGGCTGGCCGGACTTCAACATTTATGCCCCGATTTTCGCAGCGCTAGATACGGCACAGGTTGTAGGCGCTGCGGCTGTCTTTGGTGCAGGGGCTGCGGGCTTCGGTTTGACACAAGCAGTGCCTCAGCCACAATTGGAACGCCGCATGCAGATGCAATTTGATGCCCATTGTGCTGCGATGCCGATGGACATGATGGGCGGGATGGTTGAGGCGCAGCGCCTGCGCGATGCCTATTTTGCAGATGCGTCCCTAAAGGCGCTCAAAACATATGGCGCGCCTATTGTTGTTATTGTTGGCAACGGTCACGCGCGGCGCGATTGGGGTGTGCCTGCGATGATAGCGTTGGCGGCGACGGACGTCACAACCATCGCGGTCGGTTTTGTCGAAGTCCCCAGTTTGGATGACGATCCCCGCTTTGATATCACTTTGGCCACCGCGCGCGCCCTCAGAGGCGATCCCTGCGACGCGTTCCGATAGAACTAATTGGTCATGCCGTGGCGCAACGGTGCGCCCCGTTCACCACGCGCCATGATAAAACCTCACTTTTGGCACGACGGGCGCGGTGCTGAACGACGATCGCTCGGAGCCGGTTTATTCCTGAAAATGCGTGCGATGAAACGTCAAAACCGCCGCTACGTCATGGGCCACGTGGTGTTGAAATGGCGGCCCGGTCCGCTACCCTTTGACTAATTGACAGGCAAAGGCAGCGCGATGAAATTAACGGTCAACGCAACTGAACACGACATTGATGTCGAAGAGGACATGCCGCTTTTGTGGGTCTTGCGGGACATTCTCGGGATCACGGGTCCAAAATATGGCTGCGGCATAGCGCAATGTGGCGCGTGCACTGTTCATGTCGACGGAATTGCGGTGCGGTCTTGCCAATTGGCCATCGGTGATCTGGACGGCGAAGTCACCACCATCGAAGGCTTGGGAACCCCCGAAGCCCTGCACGCCGTGCAGGCGGCTTGGATCAAACATCAGGTTGCACAATGTGGGTACTGCCAGTCCGGCCAGATCATGCAAGCAGCGTCGTTTCTCGATCTCAACCCCGCGCCATCGGATAACCAGATTGGCGCGGCTCTTAGCGGTAATTTGTGCCGCTGTGGTACGTATCCACGCATCCGTGCTGCCGTAAAAGATGCAGCAAAAACACTTGGGGGCGCGTAATATGGGGCGTGTCAGAACCATCGCACGGCGCAGCTTCTTGATTGGGTCCGCGGCAATTCTGGGCGGCGTGGCCTTCGGCACCTATTTGTACAAGCGCGATGTCGAAAACCCGCTGCTCGATGACTTGGGACCGGGGGAAGTGGCGTTCAATCCCTTCGTAAAGATTGACGCGACAGGCATCACGCTGATCACGCCGCGCGCGGATGTGGGGCAGGGCGCCTATTCCATTCAGGCGCATCTGATTGCCGAAGAGTTGGATGTCGACCTTGCAGAAGTCACGATTGATCCGGGCCCGCCGTCTGCTGCCTATTACAACGGTGTCGTTTCGGCGGAAGGCATGCCATTTGCCGCAACCTCGGACAGTCTGTTGGCCAGAACGGCGCGCGGTGCGTCTGACGTTTTTGGCAAACTGTCGGGGTTTCAGATGACCGGTGGCTCTACCACGGTGCCCGACATGTACGAAAGGCTGCGCGTTGCAGGTGCAGTGGCGCGCGAAACGCTGATTGCGGCGGCAGCAATACAAACCGGTTTGCCCCATGATCAGTTGCGCACGGATGCTGGCGCGGTTGTCCTGCCCGATGGCAACCGGCTGCTCTATGTTGATCTGGCAGCAATTGCGGCCGGGATTGAGCCGGTCGAGACTGTGACCCTGCGCGATCCGTCCGAATGGCGCAAACTGACAAAGCCGCACCAGCGGACTGATATCGTGGCGAAATCGACCGGCACCCAGATGTACGGGATCGACATGAAGATGGACGGGATGGCGTTTGCCACCACCCGCACCAATCCAGCGCTGGGCGGTGGCATCAATGGCTTTGATGCGGATGCGGCGCTGGGCATGCGCGGGGTGCAGGCCGTCTTGCCGGTAACGGGCGGTATTGCGGTTGTCGCTGATAACACATGGCGCGCGTTTCAGGCCGCACAGGCAGTCGACTGCGACTGGGGGCCAGCGCCCTATATTGGCGATACAGACGCGCAATTCGCAGCCCTTGGCGCAGCATTTGACCCTGATCTACAAGACAGCCGGTTTCGTGATGATGGCGATGTGGATACCGCGCTAAACGGCGCGGTGGTGATTGAGGCGGAATACCAGATCCCCTATCTTGCCCATGCGCCGCTGGAACCGATGAACGCCGTGGTCAGGCTGTCCGGGGGGCGGCTGGACATCTGGACCGGCACCCAAATCCCACGGTTTATGCAAGCTAATGCAGCCCAGATTGCCGGTCTCGAGATTGAAAATGTGCATGTGCATGTGTTGATGTCAGGCGGTAGTTTCGGGCGCCGACTGGAGGATGACTATGTCCGCCAAGCCGTTGAAATTGCAGTTTCTATCCCCGACGTACCGATCAAAATGACGTGGCAGCGCGAAGAGGATTTTACCCATGACTTCCCGCGCCCCGCCGCGATCGGGCGCGCACGTGGTGCAGTGCAGGGCGGCAGGATTGCAGCCTTTGATCTGTCGATTGCGGCTTCGTCAATGACAGCATCGTGGTTTGGACGGTTGCAGCAGCCTATTGCGGGGCCGGACATTGCCATCGTTGCAGGCGCGTGGGACCAACCCTTTGCGGTGCCGCACTACCGCGTCACCGGATACCGCGCGCCTGAAATGGTGCCGATCAGCAGTTGGCGGTCTGTCGGCGCGTCGGGCAACGGGTTCCTTCACGAAAGTTTTATGGATGAGCTGTGCCATGCGGCAGGCATCGACCCCATGGCAGAACGCTTGCGGCTGTGCAGTCATATGCCGTCGCGCAAGGTGCTGGAGGCTGTCGCCGAGATGTCGGATTGGGGCAGTGATCCGGGCGTGGGGCGTGGACGTGGGCTGGCCTTTACACTGTCATTTGGCGTGCCAGTCGCGCAGGTCTGCGAGGTGACCGCGACCAAGGACGGCATTCGCATCGACAAGGTATTTGTTGCCGCCGAAGTGGGGCGTGTGTTGGACCCTGTGAATTTTGAGGCGCAGGTGGCAGGTGGCGTGATCTGGGGGCTGGGCCACGCGATGAATTGTGAACTGACCTATGCGAACGGGATCGCCCAGCAGGACAATTACCACGCCTTTGAAGGCATGCGCCTGCACCAGACGCCGCAAATTATGGTCCGCGGACTAGAGAATGACGACAAGATCAGAGGCATCGGTGAACCCGGCGTGCCCCCGGCAGCACCCGCACTGGGCAACGCGATTTTTGCTGCAACCGGCAAGCGTATCCGGCGATTGCCGTTTTTCCATGAGGTTGATTTCGTATGATACGGGGGCTCATCGCTTTTCTGTTCGCCACGACCGGCGTTGCCGCGCAAGAGACCACTTTGGACCGCGAGGGTGGTCTGGCCGCATGGGACCGCATCTATGCGGTCGCGTCCCATCCGCGCTGCACCAACTGCCATGTTGGCGCAGATGCGGTACCGATGTGGGAGGGACTGGGATACCCCAACCCCCGCGATCATGGCATGGCCATCAACGCGGGCGAAAGCCGGATTGGCGCCGAAACCATTCCCTGCCGGACTTGCCATGTGACCTCTGACCGTCCCAACATCGTGCCACATGCCGCTCCGCATATTCTTGAGGCATGGCGTTTGCCTCCTGTTGAACTTGACTGGCTGGGCAAAGACAGCGCGGCCCTGTGCGCACAACTGCGCGACCCTGACAGCAATGACGGGAACGATGTGGCAGGACTAATCGAACATGTCACGGCGTCGCCGTTCGTGGCGTGGGGGTTCAACCCCGGTGCTGGAAGATCACAACCGCCGGGGGATGTTGCGACGCTTGCGGCTGACCTGTCGCGTTGGGGGGATGCGGGCACACCCTGCCGGTAAAACGGCTAAGGCGTGACCAAATGACATGCGGTGCGGTGGCTGTCGCTGCTGGACGTAAGGCCCGGCTCAACCTCATGGCACTTTGCGATGGCAACGGGGCACCGATTTGCGAACCGGCAGCCTTTGGGCAGGCTGGTAGGATCAGGCGGATCACCGGGGATCAGGATACGTTTTTGCGCGGCGCGCGCGGCTTTATCAACTGTCGGGACCGCAGACAGCAGCGCTTGGGTGTAGGGATGTTGCGGGTTGTTGAACAGGCTCTTGCGGTCCGCATGTTCGACGAT
>JAFMHE010000022.1:15895-21416 GCA_017854675.1 Paracoccaceae bacterium
AGACTGTCCAGCGGTTCGCGCACGATGTCTTGGGCGCGTTTGCGCGGATTAAGGCTGCTGTAGGGGTCTTGAAAAATGAACTGCACCTTTTGGCGCATGTCGCGCAAATCCTCACCCTCCTTGGACAGGATATCATCCCCGCCCAGATCAGCAGTCCCTGCATGCGCCGCGACAAGGCGGGCAACTGCAAGGGCAGCGGTGGTCTTGCCCGACCCGCTTTCCCCGACGATCCCCAGCGTCTCACCACGTTTGACGGCGAATGAAATGTCATCGACCGCATAGAGATAGGACTTCGCGCTGAACAGGCCGCCGCGCTTGACCTCAAACCGCACGGTAAGGTCTTTGACATCCAAGAGGGGGGCATCAACGGTCATCTAAAAGGCCTCCGCATGCCAGCAATCGGCGATTTGGCCCGCGCTGAACGCCTTTTGGGGCGGGCGGGCGTCAAGGCAGGTCTGGGTTACATGGGCGCAACGCGAGGCGAACAGGCATTGATCTTTGCCAAATTCGCGCAAGGACGGGACGATACCGGGCACTTCGACCAGATCGGGACGGTCGTCGGTCAACACGGCCTGAATGTGCGGCACGCAGGAAATCAGACCTTGGGTATAGGGATGGCGCGCGTGGTCGATGATCTGCTCAACCGGGCCAATCTCGGCCTGACGGCCCGCGTACATCACGATCATGCGTTCGGCCATTTCGGCAACCGCGCCCATGTCATGGGTGATCATGATAATGGATGTGCCGGTTTGCCTGCGCAGGTCGCGCAACAGATCAAAGATTTGCGCCTGCACGGTCACATCAAGCGCGGTCGTCGGTTCGTCCGCGATCAGGATTTTCGGCTGGCATGCCAGCGCGATGGCGATCATCGCACGCTGGCGTTGGCCCCCCGACATCTGGAACGGATAATCGCCCGCGCGCCCTTTGGGGTTGGGGATCCGCACCGCATCCAGCAGCTCAACCGCTTGATCCCATGCGGCGCTGCGCGACAGTCCTTGGTGGGCGCGCAGCACCTCGGCAATCTGTTCCCCCACCGTAAACACCGGGTTAAGCGAGGTCATGGGTTCCTGAAAGATCATCGAAATGTCATTACCCCGGATTTCACGCAGACGGGCAGGGGTGGCGGTGGTCAGCTCTTCGCCGTTGAACCGGATATGGCCCCCTGCAACACGCCCGATCCCTTCAGGCAACAGCCCCATCAGCGCCAGCGCGGTCATCGACTTGCCGCAACCGGATTCGCCGACGAAACTCAGGGTTTCCTCGGCCTCAAGGGTAAAGGACAGATCATCAATCACAGGCGCTGTGCCATCGCGTGTGGTCAGCTCAATGCGCAGGTTTTCGACTTCCAAAAGCGCCATCAGCGTTGCCTCAGTTTCGGGTTCAGCGCGTCGTTCAACCCGTCACCTACCAGCGAGATTGCCAGCACGGTGATGAAGATCGCAACGCCGGGGATGGTGACGGTATAGCTGGCATCAAGGATATACTGCCGGTTTGAACCAATAATCTGGCCCCAACTTACAACGTTCGGATCGGTCAGACCCAGAAACGACAGGCCCGCCTCGAACAAGATGGCAGAGCCGACCATGAGCGCGGATTGCACAATAATCGGCGGCAAGGCATTCGGCAGTATAACGCCAAACATCAGCCGCGTGTTGGACACACCACAGGCGCGGGCGGCCATGACATATTCCAACTCACGGATGCGCAGGAATTCAGAACGCGTGATGCGCGCCACAGCCGTCCAGCTGACGATGCCAATGGCCAGTGTGATCATCGGCAGCGATGCCCCAAAGAGCGCGACAATCACCATGGAAAACAGCAACGTCGGCAGGACTTGGAAAAACTCGGTGATCCGCATCAGCAGTTCTTCGACCCAGCCGCGATAAAAACCCGCGAGCGCACCAATGCTGACCCCGATAAAGATCGACACAAGCGCAGCGGCAAGACCGATAAGCAACGACACCTTTGCGCCATTGATCACCATCGCCAGCAAATCACGGCCCAGATAATCGGTGCCCAACAAAAACCCTTCCTGACCGGGAGGAGAGAAGGGCGCCCAGACCATCTCGAACGGATCGGTCGGATACAGCAACGGGCCAAAGATCGCCATAAATACGATCACAGCCAGCACAAACAGCGCCACGAGGGCGGCGTGATTTCGGCGGAACATACCCCAAGCCTCTGAAAAGGGGGATTGCGCCTTGGGGGTTTCGTCTTCGATTATGATCGGTTTATCGCTCATTTCTTGCCTCCCACGCGTGGATCGACAAGGCGCAAGGCCAGATCGGTCAACAGATTGCCGACAATCACCACAAGCGCTGAAAAGAACAGGATGCCCAGAATGGTCGGCGTGTCGCGCGCAATGATCGACTGGAACGCCAGCGTCCCAAGGCCCGGCCAGCTGAACACCGCCTCAACCAGAACCGCCCCCGAAATGACGGCAGAGAACTGCAAACCCGCCAAGGTAATGACTGGCGACAGCGCATTTTTCAGGGCGTGTTTGTAAACAACTTCACGCACCGACAGGCCCTTGGCCTTGGCCGTGCGGACATAGTCAGAGCCAAGAACCTCCATCATCGACGCCCGCGCAAGCCGCGAATAAAGCGCGAAAAAGACGGATGCCAATGTGATCATCGGCAGCGTCAGGTGGCGGATCAGATCGACAAAATGGACCCAAAAGCCGCCCTCGATTGTCACGTCCCGCATGCCTGCAACAGGGAACCATTGAAAGTGCAACGAAAAGCCGATCAGCAGTAAAATACCGGTCCAGAACACCGGCGCGGAATAGCCGAAAAGTGCTAGGAAAGTGACGAAGTGGCTCATCAACCCGTTGGGCTTTTGCGCAGAGATCACGCCCATCACAACCCCGATGGTCAGCGCCAGAAGCTGTGCGGTGATCACCAAGATCAGCGTGGCAGGCAGACGCTGCAAGATCAGCTCTGTCACGGGCATGTTGTAGAAAAACGAATAGCCCAAATCGAACTGCAACACATTGCCGATGTAGCGGCCAAGCTGCACGATAAACGGCTGATCCAGGCCATAATCCGCGCGGATCTGGTCCAGAATTTCCTGATCGGCCCCGCCCATCGACTGGCTGATCGTGTCGGCCACATCACCGGGGGCCAGATGCATCAGCGAAAAGTTGAGAACCAGCACAGCGGTCAGCAAAATCAATGCATAAACACAGCGGGTCAGAAAATTACGAAGAATGTTCAAGGAAAACGCCCGCGGCTGGAGGGAAAGGCGGCGCGCACCAGCAGTGCGCGCCGCAGTGTCAATTCAGAGCTGGATCACTCTTTCAGATAGGTCATGTCGATCGGTGTCGATGTGCCCCAGATGCCCAACGGCGGGTTGCCGACCTTGTCGGAATAGACCGTGTGATAGGGCAATGTGTTGGTGTGATAGACCGGCAGTTCATCGGCGATGATCTCCTGGAACTCTTTATAGAGCGCCGTGCGCTTGGCCACATCTGTCTCAACAGCCGCCATTTCCAGCAGTTCATCTACACGCGCATTGGCATAGCCTTGGGTGTTGGACCACACGCCCTTGCCGATGTTGGACGACACATAGGTCCGGTGCACGCCGATCACAGGATCGCCCCAGTTGAACACGGTGTCCCAGCTCAGATCAAAGTCCATCTCGCCCATGCGCTTGGCCCATGTCGGGAAATCGGCGCTTGCGCGGACGGTAACGTCGATGCCCACCTTCTTCAGCGATGCCTTGACGTATTCGACCTGCGGCTTCACATCCGGCCAGCCAAAGTCGATTGTCAACGCAAAGCGGCTGTCACCGTCCATGGGATATCCGGCCTCGTCCAGCAGTGCGTTGGCCTTGTCCAGATCGACGGCGTAATCCTCAACATCGCCGTTATAGAACGGGCTGTCAGGGTGGATACCTGTGCGGCTGTCTGCAGCCGTACCCAGCATCAGGGCGTTCTGGATAAAGTTTTTGTCCACGGCATAGGCAATCGCCTTGCGCACGCGCACGTCTTTCAGCGGGCCGTCCTTGCCGGTGTTCATCGCGAGCCAGTCAAGCGGGCCAATCGCGCCGTACCCTTCGGATGTAACGGTCAGGCTGTCAACTTTCTTCAACCGGTTGATGATACGTGGCAGTTGCTCGAACGCACCCATATGCACTTCGCCATTCTCATAGGCAATCGCGCGGGCGGCGGGGTCTGCGATGATGCGCATCACGATCCGGTCCAGATAAGGACGCCCTTCGATAAAGAAATCATCGAAGCGTTCCAAAATAACATGCTCGCCGGATTTGTACTCAACCAGCTTGAAGGGGCCGGAGCCGACCGTATCGACGTTGTTGCGCGGGTGCGCTTTGACGTCTGCGATTTCACCGTCGCCGTAGATGTGCTTGGGGATGATCGACATGAGCTGACCCGACATCGCCAAAAGCAGGGCAGGGTGCGGCTGGCTCAGGTTGATCACTGCTGTGTGCGCATCGGGGGTATCCACCGAAACGACCGGCGCAAACATGGATTTGAACGGGTGGTTTTCCTTGATCACATCAACAGAAAAGGCCACGTCTTCGGACGTCAGCGGCACGCCGTCATGGAATTTGGCGTTCTTCACAAGGTTCAGCGTCACGGTCAAACCATCGTCGCTGACCTCCCAGCTTTCTGCCAGATAGGGCTGCGGTGTCCAGTCCTCGTCATAGCGCAAGGGCGAGGCAAAAAGCTGCGCGCCCGGATAGCCCGTGACGATGCCCGACTGCACCGCAGAGTTCAGGTTGCGCACATTCGTGCCCAAAACCGTGACCAGCGTGCCGCCACGCACCGGCTCTTCGGCGATGGCTGTTGTGGCTGTCAACGCGGCCAGAGCGGTCGCCGCGACAAATCCTTTTACAAGGTGTTTCATAGTTTCGTTCTCCCGTTTGGATTCTATTTTTTCTTTGAGCCTAGACGAAAGATTGCCGTTGCGGAAAGCAATTAGTGGACGAAAGCCAGCATTTTCTATGCAGATGCATGAAATTTGATTGCGCTCACAGGAATCGCGCATACTCTGAGCGAAAGTGAAAAAAGCGAGAAATCCATGTCTGATATCACCATTTACGCCGCCAAAAAGATCATCACGATGAACGCCTCGCGGCCCTATGCCACCCATGTTGCGGTACGCGAGGGCCGCGTTCTGGCGGCAGGTTCGCTTGATGAACTCAGCAGCTATGGCGCACATACCTTGGACGACCGATTTGCAGACAAAGTGCTTATGCCGGGCTTCGTCGAGGGGCACGCACACACCATGGAAGGCTCGCTTTGGGCCAAGGTCTATTGCGGCTGGTTTGACCGCACCGATCCTGATGGCAAGACTTGGGAAGGCGCCAAAAGTATTGATGCGGTCGTCGCGCGATTGCAAGGGGCGCAGGAGGCCCTGACCGATCCCGACGCGCCGCTTTCGGGCTGGCAGTTGGACCCGATCTATATGAACAACACCCGTGTGACCCGCGCCGATCTGGACCGTGTGTCCACCACGCGGCCCATCGGGATATTGCATGCCTCTGGTCATATCCTGAA
>JAFMHE010000022.1:21823-23369 GCA_017854675.1 Paracoccaceae bacterium
GGATCAAGATTGTCGCTGATGGGTCGATCCAAGGCTTCTCTGCCCGCCTGCGCTGGCCCGGCTATCACAACGGCGCGCCAAATGGTCTGTGGTACATCGCGCCAGAGCAATTGTCAGAGATCTACCACCGCGCATTAGAGGCGGGCGTGCAGGTCCATACCCATACGAACGGTGATCAGGCCACGCAGTTGGTGCTGGAAAAAATGGCCCCCGCACTTCAAGCCCATCCGAACCCTGACCACCGCTTTACCCTGCAACACTGCCAACTGGCCGATGCCGCGCAATTTGGCCAAGCCGCCAAGCTGGGCATGTGCGTGAACCTCTTTGCCAATCATCATTTCTACTGGGGGGATGAGCATTACAATATGACCGTTGGACCAGAGCGTGCGACGCGGATGAACGCCTGCCGCACGGCGCTGAATGCGGGCATCCCGATGGCGATCCATTCGGACGCGCCTGTCACACCGCTGGGGCCACTGTTTACCGCATGGGCCGCCGTGAACCGCATCACCGCATCGGGCCGCGTGCAAGGCGCCGAGGAATGCATCACCGTGAATGAGGCGCTTTGGGCGATCACGATGGGGGCGGCCTATACGCTGCATATGGAGGGCGATATCGGTTCAATCGAGACCGGTAAAAAGGCTGATTTTGCCGTGCTGGACGATGATCCGACCACCTGCGATCCTAAGGCGCTCAAGGACATTCCCGTCTGGGGTACGGTTCAGGGCGGGCGCATTTTTGCGGCTGCTGATCTATGAGCACACCACTGCCCGTGACCCTGATTGCGGGGTATCTGGGGGCGGGAAAAACGACTGTCGTGAACCATCTGCTGCGCCATGCAAACGGGCGACGGTTGGCGGTATTGGTCAATGAATTCGGTGCCTTGCCGATTGATGAGGATCTGATCGAGGCGCAGGATGATGATCTGATTTCCATCGCGGGGGGCTGCATCTGTTGCTCGTTCGGGTCAGACTTGACTGGCGCGCTGATAGAACTGGCCGCCCTCGACCCGCGCCCTGATCATGTGTTGATCGAAGCCTCCGGCGTGGCCATTCCGGGCGCGATTGCCGGCGCGATGTCTTTGCTTGAGGGTTACGCACCCTGCGGTGTTTGCGTATTGGCGGATGTGACCAGCTTGCCCAAGCTGATTGCGGACGAATATGTCGGCGACACGGTCGAGCGGCAATTGAGCGATGCTGGTTTAATCGTGCTGACCAAGGCCGATCTGGACCCTGTCACCGCCAACGATACCGAAAGTTGGTTGCGGACGAAATACCCCGCCACCCCGATGTTGTTGGTGTCTGATGGCAAGCTTGCACCGGCGCTTCTGTTCGACGCGCCCGCGTCCATACCCGTGCAGTCCAGTGGCACGCACGCAGACGCAGATTATGACAGTTTCGTCTACACACCTCCCGCCTGCATCGCTGTCAAAGACATGGCGCAAGCCTTGCGCCAAAGCGCGCTGGGCATCGTCCGCGCCAAAGGGTTTGTGACGGATGCCGACGGTGCGCGGGCACTGATCCAGCTGGTCGGAAAAGTCGTCGAT
>JAFMHE010000023.1:0-18972 GCA_017854675.1 Paracoccaceae bacterium
CTCTGTCACCCACTGCCACTTTGACACGATTGCATCTATGTCGCGCCAGTCAGGGTCAATTTTTGCGCTCCCTGCCAACGTGCAGTGAAAGTAGATATCCACCTGATGAAACTCACCCTCTGGATCGTGGAATTCGTTCACCAGACACGGCGTGCCAACAGTTATTTGCAAACCGGTTTCCTCGAAAACCTCGCGTTTGAGGTTGTCGGGAAGGGAGCTGCCGCGTTCCACGCCGCCACCCGGCGCGCACATAAGAGGGTGTTTGCCACCGGCATAGGCATTAACCAACAGCAATTTGTTATCATGTTTGAGGATCGCACGCACAGCAATCCGGGGGCATAAGGCAGGCATCGGCAGTCTTTCGCTAGCTCGTGATGCAGATACCATTTCACAGCGTGGCAAATCAGTCTATCTGGTCTGCTATGCGATTGATGATCCTATTCCTTGTATGCGGCCTGACCGTTTCCTGCGCAACGTCCCAAGCGTCCGCACGGTGCGCTGTCCTTTTGCATGGCCTTGCGCGGACGGAGACGTCATTTGCTTTGATGGAAGCCGCGCTTGAGACCGAAGGCTACCGGATTGTTCGCCCCGGATACCCGTCAACAGAAGCGCCGGTTGAGGTATTGGTACGTCAGACTTTGCCGGATGCCGTGCGCGCGTGCGGTGAAGCCAAGGTTGATTTTGTGACCCATTCCATGGGCGGTATTTTGGTCCGTCAATGGGTGGCAGAGCATGGGGCCGGGCAAGTCGGCCGTGTTGTCATGCTTGGTCCCCCGAACAAGGGCAGCAAAGTTGTCGATGCATTGGGCGATCTGCCGACTTTTGACTGGATCAATGGACCTGCAGGAATGCAGATGGGCACGGGGGAAAACTCTTTGCCGCGCGCCTTGCCGCCCGCCAATTTTGAGGTCGGTATTATTGCCGGTTCTCAATCACTGAACCCCTACTTTTCTTCAATTCTGGAGGGGCCTGATGACGGCAAGGTTTCTGTCGAGTCGACGAAACTGGAGGGCATGTCGGACCATATCGTTCTGCCCGTCACCCATACATTTATGATGAATAACCCGCGTGTAATTGCGCAAACGATGTCCTTTTTGAATACCGGCCACTTTGACCATTCGATGACCCTGATCGAAGGGGTGCTGGACGCTGTCGGGTGTTCTGATGGCACCTGTCTGACGGGTGAAGACTAATATGCCGAACGTGGATATTAACGGTGCTTTTGTCTTGGGGCCGGATGGTCTTGAGATTAACAGGCTGTCATTCAACGACGGCGTGATCGTCGCTGATGCAGTGGGCCGCGCGGTTGATTTGACCGGTTTCATGCTGTTGCCGGGTATTGTTGATCTGCATGGTGACGGGTTTGAACGGCATCTGGCGCAGCGGCGCGGTGCGATGAAGCAGATGGACGAAGGGCTGGTCGCTTGTGAGGCAGAGCTGGCGGCGAACGGGATTACGACCGCCGTGTTGGCGCAATTTGTCAGTTGGGAAGGTGGGATGCGGGGCCTCGAATTTGCCGACCGGGTGTTCGCGTCGATCAAGAACGTGAACAACCAGGTCGTGACGGACCTGCACCCGCAACTGCGGTTTGAAACACATCTGCTGGATCTTTACGCCGAACTGCCGGAGCGAATGGCGGAATGGGGCGTAAAATACATCGTTTTTAACGATCATCTGCCCCATGACCGATTGGATGCAGGACAAACGCCAAGACGTTTGAATGGTCAGGCGCTCAAGGCGGGGCGCAGCCCCGAAACGCATTTGAACTTGATGCAAGCCTTGCACGCCGAGCGCGATCAGGTGCCCTCCGCGCTTGATTGGCTGTGCATGACGCTGGCGAAACATGGTGTGCGCATGGGCAGTCATGATGATGCCACCGCAGCGATCCGCGCAGATTGGCGCAGGCGGGGGGTGCATGTGGCCGAGTTTCCCGAGACGATGGAGGCAGCAGAGGCCGCACATGACGCGGGCGATGCCGTGTTGATGGGATCACCGAATGTTGTGCGTGGCGGGTCGCACAATGGCAATCTGTCCGCGCTTGATCTGGTCGCGATGGGATATTGTGATGCTTTGGCGTCCGACTACCATTATCCGTCTGCGCGGCGGGCGGCCTTGTTGTTGGCCGATACCGGAGTGTGCAGTCTGGCGGATGCTTGGGCGCTGGTGTCATCGGGGCCTGCGCGGGTGTTGGGCCTGACGGATCGGGGCGATCTTGGTGTGGGCAAGCGTGCGGACTTTGTGGTGCTAGACAGTCGCACGCGCCGCGTTGCCGCGACCTTTGTGCAGGGGCGCGTGTCCTACATGACGGGCGATATCGCGGAACGTTTTGCGGGGTAGCGATTACCGTGTGATGCGGTTCACATGCCCCATTTTGCGCCCCGGCTTGATCTCCGCCTTGCCATAAAGGTGCAGCGCGGTGTCTTTTTCAACGGCAAGGGCTGAAACCCGGTCCATGTCATTGCCAATCAGGTTTTCCATGACGACATCGGCATAGCGCGACCCATCGCCCAAGGGCCATCCGCTGACGGCGCGAATGTGCTGTTCAAACTGGTCCACCATGCAGCCATTCTGGGTCCAATGGCCTGAATTATGCACCCGCGGGGCAATCTCGTTCACGATCAATCCCTTTGGCGTCACGAACAGTTCAACCCCCAATACACCCACATAATCCAGTGCATTCAATATCTTGGCAGCCATCAACACCGCATCTGTGCGCTGTGCACTGCTAAGGCGGGCAGGGATCGTCGTGGTGTGCAATATACCGTTCCGGTGCACGTTCTCACCGGGATCAAAGCAGGCGACATCCCCCTTGATGCTGCGTGCCGCGATCACAGATACCTCGTGGTTGAAGTTTATGAAACCTTCGAGCACCGAGGGCGCGCCGTTCATGTCGGCCAACGCAGATGCGGCATCATCCGGCCCGCGCAACCGCGCCTGACCTTTACCGTCATAACCAAAGCGGCGGGTTTTCAGGATTGATGGCGTGCCAATATCGGCAATCGCCGCATCAAGGGACGCCGCGTCAGTTATGTCTGCGAAAGGGGCCACGTTGAGGCCGAGACCTTGGAGAAATGCCTTTTCGGTCAACCGGTCTTGCGAGATGCGCAAGGCTTCGCGGCCCGGACGGATCGGGACGAGTGCCTCGATCACATCAAGGGCGTCTGTCGGGACATTCTCGAATTCGAACGTGACCACATCGCAGGAGGCCGCAAACGTCTTGAGCGCTGCGTGATCGTCATAGGAGGCGGTCGTGACTGCATGGGCGACATCAGCGGCGGGCGGGTTGGCACCCGGTTCAAAGATATGGGTTTTCAGGCCAAGACGTGCAGCAGCGACCGACAACATGCGGCCCAACTGACCGCCACCCAGAATGCCGATCGTGCTGCCAAGGGGAAGAGGATCAGTCATCAGAAGGTTCCAGTGGAATAGAAGCGGACAAGGCATCGCGCCATGCATCGAGGCGCGCGGCGATTGCAGGGTCTTGTAAACTTAGGATACCGGCGGCCATCAGGGCGGCGTTTGCGGCCCCCGGCGCGCCGATGGCCATGGTGGCGACGGGAAATCCCTTTGGCATCTGCAGGATCGAATAGAGCGAATCGACGCCAGACAGCGCTTTTGTCAGGACCGGCACACCGATCACGGGCACGCGGGTTTTGGACGCCATCATGCCGGGCAAATGCGCCGCACCCCCTGCACCGGCGATAATCACCTGTAATCCACGTGCCACAGCGGTCTTGCCGTAGTCCCACAACCGGTCTGGTGTGCGGTGGGCAGAGACGATGCGGCTTTCATAAGCGATGCCCAGTTCGTCCAAGAGAACAGCAGCTTCGCGCATCGTGGCCCAATCAGATTGGGAACCCATGATAATGCCAACGGGAGGAGGGGTCATCGCAGCAAAGCCTTTCAATCAACGCCAGAGCGCGCACTATAGCCAAGTGCAAGCAAGCTGCAACAAGTCGCGTTTATGCAATGATATCAGGGGTCAGGCGATCATCTAGCTGTGCAATAAGGTCTTTGAGGCGCAGCTTGCGTTTTTTCAGCCGTTGGAGGGTCAACTGATCCCCGGTGCCGCGTTCAACCAAGGCGGCAATCGCCTCATCCAGATCGCGATGTTCACGGCGGAAAACCTCCAGCTCCACGCGCAGCACGTCGTCATTTTTCATGGAAAGATCGCTGGGTGCATTCATGGGGTATGATTCTGCCTGTTGGGAAATTTCAATATAGGTGTTCACCACAATTCGGCATAGCCCTTGCGGATAGGTAAATGGCCCCCCATATTCTAATCAGGTCGCCGCAACGGGGCCGCAAACTTTGACTGTCGCTTGAGAGATAAGGACGTGTCGCATGACTAAAATGACCTTGGCTTCCTATCCCCATATGCTGGGGTTTGAACAGCTGGAACGGGTGCTGGAGCGTTCTGCCAAAGGCGGCAACGAAGGCTATCCACCGTTCAACATAGAACAGACCTCTGACCACAGTTACCGTATCACGCTGGCGGTCGCGGGTTTTGCCGAGGACGATCTGGCCATTACCGTTGAGGACCGACAATTGGTCATCCGGGGGCGCCAGACCGAAGAGATACACGAACGCGTTTTCCTGCATCGCGGGATCGCAGCGCGGCAATTTCAACGGTCTTTCGTTTTGGCCGATGGCGTAGAGGTTGGTGAGGCACAGATGGAAAACGGTCTGCTTCATGTCGATTTGACCCGCGCGAAACCAGAGACAGTTGTTCAAACGATCAAAATCAAAAAGGGGTAAGACTATGGAAACGACCCAAGCAAACACATCCGACAGAACGGTTTACGTCAAAACAATCGCGGTTTCCGATCTGCCAATCGAAGTGCGCAATCAGGCAAAGGGGCTTGAGCTGCTGTATGCTGTGCACGACGCCACGGGGCAGCAACTTGCGCTGGTGGGGGACCGTAAACTGGCGTTCCATCTGGCACGCGAACATGATTACGCGCCTGTTATGGTGCATTGACCTTATTCTAAGGTCTGCCTTTAAAAGCACTGCAGATCATTCTGCGGTGCTTTTTTTATCTGAGGATGTGTGATGGCGTTTGAATTTGACTGGGTCGATGCCTTTGCTGATGCGCCATTTGGCGGGAACGGTTGCGCGGTTGTGCATGGCGGTGCGGTGCTGCCTGACGCGACCTGCCTTGCCTATGTGCGTGAAACATCGCTGGTTGAATGCACGTTTACCGGCCCATCGAAGGTCGCGGATTATCTGGTGAAATACTATCTTGCCACCCGTGAAATTCCGTTCGCGGGGCATCCGACAATTGCAACGGCGGCAGCACTCTTGCACCGTGGCATGATCGGTCAGGGGCTCACGACATTTGAAACCGGCGCGGGCATTGTGGCCGTCGAGGTGGCTGGTGATCTGATCACGATGACGCAGGTCGCACCGTCTTTTGGGGCTGAAGTACCTGCCGCGATTGTTGCAGCCACGGGCGGGATTACCGCCGATGATATCATCAGCCCGCCGCAAATTGTTTCGACCGGATTGCCGTTCTGCATCACTGTCCTGCGGGATAAGGCCAGCGTGGATGCGGTGCAATTTGATCCCGCAGCGTTCCAATTCTATTGCGCGCATCTTGGGCAGGAGGCGGATAACATGATGGAGCCGTATTGGATAACCCTCGAAGGGGCGACAACGGCGGGAGACACCTATGCGCGTCTATTGCTGGCCCCGCCAAGCCCGCCCGAAGACCCGTTCACCGGTTCCGCAACCGGTGCGGCGGCGTCCTATCTGTGGACGCGGGGATTGATTGCGTCGCCGCATTATGTGGCAGAGCAGGGGCATGGCTTGGGCCGTCCGGGGCAGGCGCAGGTCGAGGTGTCGGGGGCACGGGACGCCATCACAGGCGTCAAGGTCGGTGGCAAAGGTGTGGTGCTGATGTCAGGCACAGTTTTTCTCTGAGCAGATGTGAGAATGCAAAAAGCCTCGGGGATTGCCCGAGGCTTTGTTGTTTTCAGATAGCAGCTTCTAGCCTTTGATCAGGCCCATGCTTTCGAGCTTCAAAAGCACCTGATGTGCGCAGTTGTCGACCTCGACTGACTCAGTCTCAAGGCTCAATTCAGGGGTCTCAGGCACATCATAAGGGTCTGAAATACCTGTGAACTCCTTGATTTTGCCCTCACGCGCCAACTTGTACAGGCCCTTGCGGTCACGGCGTTCGCATTCCTCGATGGAGGTGGCGACATGGACCTCGACGAAGGCGCCAAAGCTCTCCACATCTTCGCGCACAGCGCGGCGGGTGGTGGCATAGGGCGCGATAGGCGCACAGATTGCTATGCCGCCGTTCTTGGTGATTTCTGAGGCGACATAGCCGATGCGCCGGATGTTCAGATCGCGGTGTTCCTTGCTGAACCCCAGTTCAGAACTGAGGTTTTTCCGCACGATATCGCCATCCAGCAACGTTACGGGACGCCCGCCCATTTCCATCAGCTTGACCATCAGAGCATTGGCAATGGTCGATTTGCCAGACCCGGAGAAGCCAGTGAAAAACACGGTAAAGCCCTGCTGCGAGCGTGGGGGCCGCGTGCGGCGCAGTTCTTTGACCACTTCGGGGAAAGAAAACCACTCAGGGATTTCCAGACCTTCTTGCAAACGGCGGCGCAATTCGGTGCCGGAAATGTTCAGGATCGTCACGTTCTCTTTGTCGTGGATTTCATCTGCTGGCTCATACTGGGCGCGCTCTTGCACAAAAACCATGTGCTTAAAGTCGACCATTTCGATGCCCATTTCTTCCTGATGCTCGCGGAAAAGGTCTTGGGCATCATAGGGGCCGTAGAAATCATCACCGGCTGAGTTTTTGCCGGGGCCTGCGTGATCGCGGCCCACGATGAAATGCGTGCAGCCGTGGTTTTTGCGGATCAAACCATGCCAAACGGCCTCGCGCGGGCCTGCCATACGCATCGCAAGGTTCAACAGGGACATGCTGGTGGTGGCGGCGGGATATTGATCCAGCACGGCCTCGTAACAGCGGACGCGGGTGAAATGGTCCACATCGCCGGGTTTTGTCATGCCGACAACCGGATGGATCAGCAGGTTCGCCTGCGCCTCGCGGGCGGCGCGGAACGTCAGTTCCTGATGTGCGCGGTGCAGCGGGTTGCGGGTCTGGAACGCGACTACCTTGCGCCAGCCCAGTTTGCGGAAATAGGCGCGCAACTCGTTCGGTGTGTCGCGGCGGGCGCGAAAATCATAGTGCACGGGTTGTTGAATGCCGGTCACAGGCCCGCCCAGATAGACTGCGCCTGCCTGATTGTGCAGGTAGTTCACCGCCGGATGCGCGTCATCATCGGAACCAAAGACCATCTCGGCCTCACGCGCTTTGTTGGGTGTCCAGCTGTCGGTCACGGTCATTGTGGCAAGGATCACGCCCTCTTGGTCGCGCAGGGCAATGTCTTGGCCAATCTCTACTTTGGCCGCGAAATCCGCACTGACATCAAGGTTGATCGGGATGGGCCACAATGCGCCGTCTGCCGTGCGCATATTTTCGACAACGCCGTTATAATCGGCCTCTGACATGAACCCCTTGAGCGGGTTGAAACCACCGTTCATCAGCAGTTCCAGATCGCAGATCTGGCGCGGCGTCAGGTCATGGCTGATCAGATTACCCGCCTCGACTTTCAGCTTTTGGGCTGACTCGTAAGATACGAAGAGCTCGGGAATAGGGGCGAGGCTTGCTAGCATTGTCATAGATATCTCATTTTCTGCTCGGGTCGGGGTTATCCCCGTTTTGCCCCCTATGGCGGGGAATTGTGACAAAAGTCTAGCAAAGCAGGACTGAATTGAGGAATTTTTCGAACAAAGGTGCCTGAAAACCGCGTTTTGCAGATTTAACTGGTGACGAGGGCGTATTCAGCAAGCACCTCGCTTAAGCCACTGGCCTCTTTTACGGGCCAAGCCAGCAATGGGGTCGAGAGGCCGCGCAGGGTCAAAGCTATCATTTCACCCTTGGGTACTTCGTGACCTGCGGCGGCCAAAAGCGGCGAAGATATAAAGACCTGAACCTGATATTCTTTCGTGACCCCCTCAAGCCGTGATGCCGTGTTGACTGTATCGCCGATCAGGGTGCGGGGGGCTTGGCCTGCGGCACCAATTTCGCCTAGCACCACATCGCCCAGATGGGCACCGATCCCGATGGCGACGGGGGCTTGGCCTTCGCTGGCCAGCGTTTCGTTGAACTGCGCCAGTGCTTGCGCAATCGCCTCGATTGCCGATAGGGCCGCCTTGGCTGATGTTTCCGCGTCCGGCGTTTCAAATAGCGCAAGAAAACCGTCACCAAGGTATTTGTCGATCTTGCCGCCGTGACGCGTGATGCCCGGTACGACAGCGTCAAAAAACCGGTTCAGCAGGAACACGACATCATAGGGCAGTTGACCGGTGGTGCGGGCGGTAAAGCCGCGCATGTCCAGAAACAGCAGCGCCAGTTCGCGCTCTTCGCCCTGGCTCGCGTGGTTGCGGTTCTTGCTGCGCCCGTCGGGGCGAAACACGCGGAAAACAGTGGTCGCGTCCAACGGTCTGATTTGACAGGCAAGCCGGGTATTCGGGGCGGCATTCACAGCGCGCAGGCTATGCGCCTCTGCCGCACTAGGGGGATGCAGGTGTTCGCCGCCCACTTCGATCACCACACGGCAGGTCGTGCACCGCCCGCGCCCGCCGCAAAGCGATGCGTGCGGAACGCCACGGGTGCGCGACATTTCGAGCAGTGTCAGGCCTTTCGGGGCCATGACCTCGGGGCCGTCGGAATACCGGATCATCACGGAACGTCGCCGTGCCCTAACGCTGCGGGCCACGATATAAAGGGTCACTGCACCAAGGATTGCCGCAAAAACGCCGAGCGAAACATTGGTAAAGTAGATGAGGGTTTGAAGTGTTTCCCAATCGGGGAAATTGAACCGCTCGATCATCACCTCGCGCATGTCGGCATCGGCAAAGGCGGCTGTGACACGGCGTCCTTCGACCAGAAAACCGGCCAGCGCGAATGCAGGAACAAATACCGCAAGCCCCGCAAGCGCAGGCAGTCCTTCGCGCCACCATGACTTGCCGCGCAACCAGAAATGCAGACCGATACAGCCATGCGCCCAGACAATCAGCAACAGCAACGACTGCTTCCAGCCGTCAAACGTATCGTGCAACAAGACCATGATATAATCCATCTCGTCGTTCACGCCGTAGAATTCATGCGCGGTGCGTGTGTGGATGATATGGGCGATCAGCAGAACGGGGATGACCAATCCCATCGCAATCTGCGCCATTTCGCCCACAGGCATCCGCAGGGTGCGCCGCCCTGCGAGGCGTGACAGGGCAAACACGATGTGGACGGAAAACGCACCATACAAGATAATGGTGCCCAGAATGCTGCGGGTGACCAGTTGCCGCCATTTCTGCATCTGGTCCATCCATACCGGATCAATCAGACCTAAACCTATGTTCAGGAAATGCAAAAAAGCATAGAGAAACAGGATCAGCCCGCTGGCAATGCGCGCCTTTGTGGCCGTTGTACCGCGCCAAAGATCTTGCATGCCTTGCCCCTCAGATTGCGCATACTCTGGGTGTCGGGGGGCAAGGCGTCAAGCGTGCGCTTACTCGGCGGCGGGGGCCAGTTGTGCTGTGGCATCCGCGTCATTTTCGGCGATGAAACGCTCTGCTTCAAGGGCGGCCATGCAGCCCATGCCCGCCGATGTGACCGCCTGCCGGTACTTGTGATCTGTCAAATCGCCTGCGGCAAACACACCGGGAATTGAGGTTTCGGTGCTGTCGGGTTTCGTGACGACATAGCCGCCCATGTGGGTTTCCAGCACGTCCTTGACCAATTCGTTGGCGGGTGAATGGCCGATCGCAATGAACACGCCTTTCGCGGCGATGTCGGTGATCTCACCCGTTTTGGTGTGCTTGACCTTGATCCCTTCGACGCCCGGAGGGCGATCTGTGCCGTAAACCTCGACAAGCTCATGGAACCAAAGCGGCTCGATCTTGGGGTTCTTCATCAGCCGGTCGATCAGGATTTTCTCGGCGCGCAATTCATCGCGGCGGTGCACCAGCGTAACTTTTGAAGCGAAGTTGGTCAGAAACAACGCTTCTTCTACGGCAGTGTTGCCGCCGCCGATGACGACGATTTCCTGACCTCTGTAAAAGAAGCCGTCACAGGTGGCACAGGCTGACACGCCAAATCCCTTGAACTTGTCTTCTGACGGCAGGCCAAGCCATTTTGCCCGTGCGCCGGTTGCCAGAATGACGGCGTCCGCAATGTAGGTGGTGCCGCTGTCGCCCTTGGCGTGGAACGGACGGCTGGACAGATCCAGATCGGTGATGATGTCGCCAATAATCTCGGTGCCCACTGCTTTTGCGTGCGCCTCCATGCGGATCATCAGGTCCGGGCCCTGGACTTCGGTATCGCCGGGCCAGTTTTCAACTTCGGTGGTTGTGGTCAATTGGCCGCCTGGCTCAATGCCCTGCACCAAAATCGGGTTCAGCATCGCGCGGCTGGCATAGACGCCGGCCGTATACCCTGCCGGGCCGGAGCCGATGATCAGAACTTTGGTTTCGCGTGTCTTGGTCATTTGGCACCCCCAACATGAATTGCAGCACTTGTGATATAGCGGGCCATGGCGCGCGCTTAAACCCCCTCTTGCGCGGCGCATTGTGTCCGGCTCTTCCGTACGTTTTTCGACTGTTTCTATGGGTCGGGCATAACGCCATGAAATATTCTTGCGCGTTTGCGAAACAATATTGCGTGTGGCTTTGGCGCTGCTATAAGAATCGCGAATTGAAGGGGACATTCCATGGCAGGTACACGGCTCGACCCGATTGATCGGAAGATACTCGCTGAGCTCCAGTCAGATGGGCGGATGACCAATGTCGAATTGGCAAAACGCGTCGGTATTTCGGCACCGCCCTGCCTGCGCCGGGTGCGTACGCTAGAAGAACAAGGCTTTATCAAAGGCTATCATGCCGATGTGGACGCCCGCGAGTTGGGCTTTGAAGTGCAGGTCTTCGCTATGGTCGGATTGGCCAGTCAGGCAGAGGTGGACCTGAGCGCATTTGAACAAAAATGCCGCGACTGGCCGCTTGTGCGCGAATGTCACATGCTGAATGGCGAGGTGGATTTCATCCTCAAATGTGTGGCGCCTGATCTGTCCAGCTTTCAGAGCTTTCTAACAGGGCAGTTGTTGACGACCCCGAATGTAGAAAGCGTAAAGACCAGCCTTGTCATCAGGGGGGCCAAGGATGACCCCGGCGTGCCCTTTGACGTGCTTGAAAAGCGTCTGGAAAAGTTGCCGTAGGTATTTGCCAACCCGCCGTATGAAATAACGGCGGGCATACAACCGGTCTGGCCCCTAAATCAAATTACATTAATTCTGTCTCAAGCTCTTCTTCGGGCGCGCGTTGATAAGCCAACGGGCCGAAGTCCGACGTTTGATTGATCTGCGGGAACATCCCCAGAAATTGCTCACGCAGCGCATACGACACGCTGCGCATTGCTGTTGCTCCGGGATGAAAGCTCTCCATCGTTAGTCCGGCGACTTTGATTGCAGCGTGACGGGACAAACAAATATGGAAAAGGCGTATCGGCGTCGGCGGTGCGACCTGAATGACGTTCACACCATCAACAAAGGCACGTACGGGGGTCAGCATGTTGGCGCTGCCGGCATCGCCGCGCATATGATGCGGCGTGTGCAGAACCCGGGCAGCGGGACCAACTGTGATGAACGAACTTGGCCGTCCTTGTCCAAAACTATCGGCCATGATCCGGATCAATTGCATCCGTGGCGTCGTGCTGTTCGGGACAAAACTGGTTGACCCGATCCATATCAATTTGGTGGGCTTGCCCGACGCCGTCGTGATCATATCACCCGGCTGCAGATCCTCAACCGCGACATCGCCGTCAACAGTATGAATAAGCGTGCCACGCGCAAAGGCGGAAAACGCGCTGTCAAACAGGGGCAGTGCAGGCGCGCGATCTTGCCCGATAAAGAGCGATCCATCAGTGCGCAATGCGGCGACGTCAAAGCTGCGGGTCGGAAACGCGGTGCGTGGATCAGTTGCATTCGGCGGTGTTGCGGCAAAGCCATAGCCGCTGTGCAAAGGTTTTGGAGCGCTGTGCGCCATGCGGGCGCGGGAATGCAAACGTGAGGTCGAAGCAGCTGTCAGTGTCATGCGATCACCATTTCTCAGGTTGGTCACATCCGTGTTGGCCCCCACCAACAACAGCGGAAATAACGAGATGTCATTTCATGTTTTATGATCTTCAATTCGTTCTAACAGACGGCAGTTGTCAAAATTTAGAGACGATTATGGTTGGAAATCGAGATAATTGATCGAATGCCCCCAATTGTGTCGGGTTTTCCTGGCGTGCCCGCCACATTTCCAAAGCTTGAGAAAAGGGGACGGGCCGAATCAACTGGATCTTGGTTTGTTTCAGACGCGCGGAGTGTTCTGCGCGTCCATCGTTCGCAAAAGATATGTTTATGCAGATTTGCGGTCTTGGTCTGAGCCGTTGCGCTTTGCGATGAAAGCTGCCCGGCGTGCGCCGCGGGTCCATGGCATCACTGTCTCTTCTTTGGCGGCTGTTGCGATGACACCTTTGATGAAGCGTGTGTTCTTTTTCATGGCTTTGATCCTCAATCTCATTTGGTTGCGGGCTGTTGCCCTTGCTTGAGACTGAATATGACGCTGCAATCGGGCGCGTTTTTGTCAGTGCAGCAGTTTTTAACAAAAGTTGAGGTAACACCGGCACCCAATTGTGGCACCTCTGCCGCATTTTGAAATACGCCTTGTTTTTATGGCTTATTGGCTGTGCCGTGATCAATCCTGCCTGAATTTAGGGGATTGTTTCCATTTTGGCGGGTGGGGTTCAGGGCGCTAGCGGGGCGCAGATTGCCCCAATTCCGCCCATTTCACAGGGCGATGGCCGCAATCAACCTGCCATAGTCCGCCTCTTTGGCGTGGGTCGCCCGCCGGTAGGAATAGAATCGTGCCGCATCCGAATAGGTACAATGGCGCG
The DNA here is from genome assembly GCA_017854675.1 of Paracoccaceae bacterium. Taxonomy (GTDB): domain Bacteria; phylum Pseudomonadota; class Alphaproteobacteria; order Rhodobacterales; family Rhodobacteraceae; genus Sulfitobacter. Next base: position 13,017 of record JAFMHE010000023.1, read on the forward strand.
TCCAATCCGCCTGACCCACCCCGGCAGAGCGTAAATGCGCCAGACCGAAAGCAGGCAGGTCAAACAGCATGCGATCACCATCGCCTTGGGCAAAGTAGCGCGCGTATTTGGGGTTTTCGGTCAGGAAGTCTTCAAAAAATTCGGGCCCGACTTCGTAGGCGCGCTGACTGATGCAGGGGCCAATGACCGCATGGATGTTTTCACGGGTCGCGCCAAGGGCGACCATCGCGTCAACGGTGGCGTGCAAAACACCGTCAAGCGCACCGCGCCAACCGGCATGTGCAGCCCCGATCACGCCTGCTGATTTATCGGCAAAAAGCACTGGCTGGCAGTCTGCGGTGAGAACAGACAAGGCAATGCCCGGCGTCGCCGTAACCAGCGCATCTGCCTTGGGCTTGTCAGTCAATGGACCTGTCACCGTCACAACATGCGTCGAGTGTATTTGGTGAACCCCCACAAGGTGGTCGGCTGCCACACCCATGGCGTCCGCGACGCGGGCGCGGTTGATCGCAACAATTTCACGCTGATCGGTGCTGCCGACGCCGCAATTCAGCCCCGAATAAATACCCGACGATGCGCCGCCGCGCCGGGTGAAAAACCCGTGGCGTACCGGTGCAAGGCTATCCGAGGTCAAGATTTCTAGCGTCATGGCTCCAATCCGGGCGGGGGCAACGCGTTGGCAGGATACAGCCCCATTACTTTGAACAGGTTTCCCATTTCTTGCGGGTGCGTCAACCGCCTATGTGCGGCGATGTGGCTGTCGCGTGCAGCACCGCTGAGTGTAGTGGCGAGCTTTCGCGCACGATCGGCAATCCCTAACCGCTCCAGAAACACGCCCTGCGGTGTGACGCGGCTGTACGCGCAAGGGGCAGCCGCCTGACAGAGCGCTTCAAAATCCACATGTGCTGTCAGATCGGACTGACCAGGGGCGGCCAACACATCAACGCTTTGGTGGTTCTGAACAGCTTGCAGTGTGTCGCCCAGCGTGCGCCAGTCGCCATAATCAATGATCAATCCAGCGCCGCCCAGCCTGTGAATACGGTCAACGACAGGCGCCAATGTTGCGGCAAATCCTGTTGCTGTCTCGATAAGGTCACCATCTTGTGTGTCTTCGATCCGGTCGCGCAATCCGGGTTGTGGCAAGGCCGGTCCAAGGCCAAGGCAAAGCGCATTGCCCTCGAGCCCCACCTGTCGCTCGCGCCATTGCGCGCCATCACGGACAAATTGCCGGATGGGAAGGGCATCAAAGAACTCGTTCGCAATCAGGAAAAGGGGCTGTTCCGGCAGCGCGTCCGTCGTATCAACGAAGGCCACGATATAACCGCCAAGCGTTTCGCGCTGAACGGCCCGCAAGGCAGGAGAAGCCTCTACCAATACGATGTGCATCGCATTGGCAAAGCCCGGCACGCCCTTGGTCGCACGCAAGATATCGGCCATCAACGTACCGCGTCCCGGTCCCAGTTCGGCCAGCGTAAAGGGTGCGGGCGATCCTTGGTCCAGCCAAGATTGCGCAAGGCTTAACCCCACAAGTTCGCCGAACATCTGGCTTATTTCGGGGGCTGTCGTAAAATCACCCTGCGCGCCAAAAGGGCTGCGCGTCGTGTAATACCCCTTGGTGGGGTGCAGCAAACAGGTCGACATGTATTCATCAATCCGCATCGGTCCGTCACTGCGAATGCGCGCGATAATATCGTCTTTCAGGCTCATGCGACCCGACGGCTGCGCAGGATCAGATGCACGCCAACTGCGATCATCGGCAGGCACAACATCTGGCCCATGGTCAGGCCAAACTGACCAAACTGCCAGACAAGCCCCAGAGGATTGCCATCACTGACAAACTGCGGGTCAGGCTGGCGCACAAATTCGACGGCAAACCGTGCCACGCCGTAGCCAGCAAGGAACGTGCCACAGATCAGCCCTTCCTGCTTGAGCGCGCCGCGCCGCCACGCCATCCATGTCAGGATCAAGCCCAGAACCAATCCCTCCAGCACGGCCTCATAAAGTTGCGAGGGGTGACGCGCGCACAGGCCGATCACGTCGGGGCAAAACTGTGCGGATTGCGTGGGAAACGCGACGCCCCATGGCAAATCCGTCGGACGGCCCCAGAGTTCTGCGTTGATAAAGTTCGCAATGCGGCCCAGGAACAGGCCGGGCGCAAGGCCAAGGCAGATCAGATCACCCGTAGCCAACCGGTTTATCTGATGCTTCCACGTATAGAAAAAGCCTGCCAAAATCACACCGATGGCGCCACCGTGAAAGGACATTCCCCCTTCCCACAGGCGCAGGATGTTCAGCGGATTATTCAGATAGTAATCGGGTTGCCGCGCAATCCCGTAAAACAGAACATATCCCAGCCGCCCGCCAATAATCACACCAAGGATGACCCAAAACAGCAGGTCCTCGACCTGCGGCGCGCGCATCACCGGCTTGTCGTTTTTCCATAGCGTCACGCGTTCCACCGCGCGGACAACCAACCGCCAGCCCAGCACGATGCCGACAATATAGGCCAACGCGTACCAACGCAGCGCGAACTCTGTGCCGAACAAAGAGATCGTGAAAATCTCTGGCGCGATATCGGGAAAGGGAAGCATACGGTTCATGCGCCGATTGAGCGCGGCTGAGCGGGGAAGTCAACCTTGCCTGAGCACGCCCGAGGCCCCATATACATATTAACAACGCAAATCCGGAGCCAAACACATGCAAAGCCGCAACAAGATTTTTGACGATATGTCGCAACTGATGACCAACGCGATGGGCGTGGCGCAGGGCGCCAAGACCGAGGCCGAAACCGCCCTGAAGGGGATGGTGGACCGCTGGCTGGCGGACCGCGACTTTGTCACCCGCGAAGAGTTCGACGCAGTGCGCGCGATGGCGCAAAAGGCGCGCGAAGAGAACGAAGCGCTCAAGGCGCGTCTTGATGCGATGGACAGCAAGAAGAGCTGATTTTGGCCTTGGTCAAATTAAGCTATAATTTCCAAATTCTGTGTGCTCCAGTCTGGTGCGCAGGGTTTGAACCTTCGATGTTCAAGCGATAAGCAACGGCCTCCCAAAATGCAGGGGGCCGACCACGCGACCCTCAACAAATCGTAGTTATACCCCGGAAAATGGGCTTATCCCCAGAAAAGGAGAACAAAGGGGCTTGCCAGACGCCGTTCTGGCAAGCACCATATGTGGTAGAAGCGTGGGTTCCAAACACGCCTTTTAGTACAGGCACCCAATTCTAGTAGCCATTAAGGTGCAGGATTGGACAGAAAACAGAGGTGGCGACATGGCCCTTTCAGAGCAGTACTTCGAAGAAGACATTCATCCCATTGATATTGTTGAGACTTTAGCAGCGAACAACGAATGGGACTTTGACCGCATATCAGACGAACAGATTGCTATGGCGGTCGAGGGGCAATGGCGCACCTATTCGATCACGCTGGCGTGGTCCGGTTTTGATGAAACGCTGCGGATGATCTGCACGTTCGATATGGACCCGCCCGAGGCCAAGCTGCCCGCGCTCTATGAACTGCTAAACGCGGTAAATGATCAGTGTTGGGCCGGTGCGTTTACCTATTGGGCCGAACAAAAGCTGATGGTGTACCGCTACGGCTTGGTTCTGGCGGGCGGGCATGTGGCTAGTGCGGAACAGATCGACACGATGATCGGCGCGGCCGTGATGTCAGCAGAACGCTATTACCCGGCGATCCAGCTGTCGGTTTGGGGCGACAAAACCCCGCAACAGGCGCTTCAGGTCGCCATTGCAGAGGCTTACGGACGGGCTTAACCTGTCTTAAAAGCCAGTCGAAGTGGAAATATTCATGCAAGAAAGTCGCTGTGCGCAGCACGGTCTGGTCCTTTTGGGCTGTGGTAAGATGGGGTCTGCCATGCTGGCCGGCTGGTTGGCGCGGGGCCTGCCTGCAACGTCAGTCTGGGTCAATGACCCGCATCCCAGCGCTTGGTTAAGTGCTCAAGGCGTTCATTTGAACGAGGATTTACCTAGCGATCCAGCCGTTGTTCTGGTTGCGGTCAAGCCGCAGATGATGGCAGACGCGCTGCCGACGCTCAAGGCGATGGGCAATGGGGCGACGATATTTGTCAGCGTGGCAGCGGGAACGACCATCGACTATTTTGAGAAAACTTTGGGCGCGGACACGCCTGTGGTGCGCGCCATGCCCAACACGCCTGCTGCCATTTCCCAAGGTATCACCGCCATCGTCGCGAATGCCAAGGCAGGCACCGCCGGTCTGGATGAGGCCGAAGTCTTGCTGAGCGCCGTTGGCCAAGTGGTCCGGCTGGAGACCGAGGAGCAGATCGACGCGGTCACAGGGGTCAGTGGCTCTGGCCCGGCATACGTGTTTCACATGATCGAAACGATGGCCGCAGCGGGTGAGGCGCAGGGTTTGCCGGCAGCGCTAGCCATGCAATTGGCCAAGGCGACTGTAGCGGGTGCGGGCGCATTGGCGTTGCAATCAGACGAGGATCCCAGCCAATTGCGCGTCAACGTGACCAGCCCGAATGGCACGACACAAGCCGCGTTGGAGGTTTTGATGGACGCAGAAACCGGCTTTCCCGCGCTGCTGTCCAGCGCAGTAAAAGCGGCAACTGACCGGTCAAAGGAATTGGCACGTGGCTGACGAGATATCTTTCGACGACTTTATGAAGGTCGATATTCGCACAGGCACTGTGACCCGCGCCGAGCCATTCCCGGAGGCGCGCAAACCCGCGATCAAGCTTTGGGTGGATTTCGGGGGCAAGATCGGTGTGCGCAAAACCTCTGCACAGATCACAGCCCATTATGCGTCCGACACGCTTGTAGGCCGTCAGGTGATGGCTGTCGTCAACTTTCCTGCGCGCCAGATCGGGCCTTTCATGTCCGAAGTGCTGGTGCTGGGCGTGCCGGATGAGGATGGCGCGATTGTGCTGCTATCGCCGGATCAACCGGTGCCAGACGGGGGGCGGATGCATTGACCAAGCTGTTGATAACGCGGCCTTTACCGCAGGACGTCTTATCCGCGTTGGACAGTTTCGATCTGACGGTGCGCCAAGAGACAATGCCTTTGAACGCCGATGAATTGCGCAGCGCGCTGCGTGACTATGATGCTGTTTTGCCGACGTTGGGCGATATGTTTTCTGCACCCGTCTTTGCCGACGTGCCCAACCCGCGCGCGCGGATTTTGGCGAATTTCGGGGTGGGCTACAATCACATCGACGCCGCCGCCGCACAGGCTGCCGGATTAACAGTCACCAACACGCCCGGTGCCGTCACGGACGCCACCGCCGATATCGCAATGACACTTATGTTGATGAGCGCGCGGCGCGCCGGTGAAGGTGAGCGCATGGTGCGCGCGGGGGCATGGGAAGGCTGGCATCCGACCCAAATGCTGGGCATGCATCTGAGCGGCAAGACAGTCGGTATTGTCGGTATGGGCCGCATTGGTCAGGCCATTGCGCGCCGCTGTCATTATGGGTTCGGGATGACCGTAAAGTATTTCAACCGCAGTGAAAAATCGCTGGATTTCCCTGCTGAGGTTTGCATGGATCTAGCGGATCTAGCAGGATCAGTAGATGTTTTGGTTGCGGCGGTGCCCGGATCAGCGCAGACACATCATTTGATTGATGCGGACGTGTTAGGTGCCATGCGAACGCATGCCCATCTGATCAATATTTCCCGTGGCGATGTGGTCGATGAGACCGCTTTGATCGCTGCCCTTCAAGCAAATCAAATTGGCGGTGCCGGGCTGGATGTATACGAGTTCGAGCCGAAAGTGCCGCAAGCGCTGCGTGATCTGGAAAACGTGGTGCTGCTGCCCCATCTGGGCACTTCGGCGTTGGAAGTGCGCATTGAGATGGGGTTGATGGCCGTCGAAAACCTCAAGGTGTTTTTCGCGGGCAAGACGCCGCCGAACGCTGTTTAGGCGTCGCCGATCGCCTCGCGCCAATGGCGTCTGCACAAAGAACTATAGGTGTCGTT
>JAFMHE010000023.1:19218-23244 GCA_017854675.1 Paracoccaceae bacterium
CAGAAACTGCGCTTCGTCAACAAAAATGCAGGCGCAGGGGCCATCATCGAGCCGCGTTTTAAGCTTGGCAAACAGATCCTCGCCGGGCGCGAATGTATCGGCCTCTTGCCCGATGCCGATGCGTGATGCGATCCGGGCATCGCCCGCGCGGCGGTCAAACTGCGCCGTAAGCAGATAAACCGACATGCCCCGTTCAACATAATTGTGCGCGGCTTGCAGCAAGACTGTCGATTTGCCGGCATTCATGGTTGAGTAATGGAAATAGAGTTTGGCCATGGCAGGCGTGTTACGACAGCTGTGCAGGGACGATCAAGGTACAATGCGGCAAGTCCAAGTGCGGTTTTTAAGTGACATTGAAAGCCTGCGTTATTAATGGGACACATTGGTAGGCGTTCCGGCAATAATACTGTGCGGCGCAAGTGGTAAAAAGGATCGTGTTATATGTCAGGGATGGGCAGCTATCTGAAGAAGCACACTGAGGCACTTGTTAAGGCTGTTGGCATTGAGACCGCGTGCGAAATCACGGGTAAATCAAAGGCCACCTTGGGGCGCTATTACTCAATGCATGATGAACATCTTGATAGGTTCATGCCGATTGATGCGGTGTCGCAATTGGAAGAAGTCGCCGGATATCCGCATGTTACCAGCGCCTTGGCGGAGCTACAGAGCATTACGCTTGGTTTTGACGAGCGGCGCAATGACATCAAAAAGAACGGCAGCGTGAACTCCGACGTTATTGCGCTGAGCCAGAGGTTTGCGATGTTGATGGCGGAATATCAAGAATCGATTATGGACGGCAAAATCACGGTGAATGAAGCCAAGCGGCTATTGAGGGAAACCTCAATGCTGCAGCAGGTTCTGGTAGATATGAAAATTAACCTGGAACAAGAGAGTGTCTGACGATCTTTCTGCGCTAATGAATGAAGTGTTGCCGCCCATAAATGTGGACGCGCTGCGCGCCGCAGACGATCCGGGGCACAAACCGCGCATTCTGCTGCTTTATGGCTCATTAAGGCCACAAAGCTATTCCCGACGGGCTGCAGAAGAATCTGCTCGAATTCTGCGCCATCTGGGCTGCGAAACGAAATTTTTTGACCCCACGGATTTACCGCTGCCTGATAGTGTTGATCCTGACAATCCCAAGGTCGTTGAACTGCGTGCTCTGGCCGTCTGGTCCGAAGGCATGGTCTGGTCCAGTCCCGAACGCCATGGGGCGATGACCGGCATTATGAAGACCCAGATAGATTGGCTGCCCCTGTCGTTGCAGGGCGGCATTCGTCCGACCCAAGGCAAGACACTGGCCGTTATGCAGGTCAGCGGTGGATCGCAATCGTTCAATGCCGTTAACCAGATGCGAATTCTGGGCCGATGGATGCGCATGGTCACGATTCCCAATCAATCCAGCATCCCCAAGGCGTGGTTGGAGTTCGACAGCCAAGGGCGACTGCCGCAGGGACCGTTTTACGCGCGGATCGTGGACGTGATGGAAGAACTGGTTAAATTTACATGGATGGTGCGGGGACGTAGTGATTATTTGGTGGACCGTTATTCAGAACGGGTTGAAACCGTTGAAGAGGTTCATAAACGTGTTTCGTTAAAAGACGTTTAACGCGGCGCAGAATTACCCATGCTTTTCCACAATCACCGAACCGACAGAATATCCTGCACCGAATGAGCAGATCAAACCTGTGTCACCGTCTTTCAAGTCATTGGAATACTTGGAGAACGCGATTATGGACCCGGCTGATGATGTGTTGGCATAATCTTGCAGGATATTGGGTTGTTCGCCGGGCTCTGGCGTGCGTCCCAACACTTTCCGTCCGATAAAGTCGTTCATGGATTTGTTGGCCTGATGCAGCCAAATACGTTTGAGATCAGAGGCTTCGACACCATTATCGCTCATGTGGGACGCGATATGGTCAGCGACCATGGGCAGCACTTCTTTGAACACTTTCCGCCCGTTTTGCATGAATTGCATGTCGCGGCGGTCGGCGACGCCATCGGGGCGCGAGCGCCGCAAAAAGCCGTTGTTGTTACGGATGTTGTTGGAAAAGTCAGTCGCGCAGCGCGTTGATTTTATTTCAAAATATGGGCCTGTTGCGTCTTCTGATCGCTCGATCAGGGTGGCGGTAGCGACGTCGCCGAAAATGAAATGACAGTCGCGGTCGCGCCACTCAAGATGGGCGGAACAGATTTCCGGGTTAACCACGAGAGCGGAGCGGATGGAGCCGGAACGGATCATGTCGGCGGCGGCCTGAATGCCGAAGGTCGCAGAGGAGCAGGCGACGTTCATATCGAAGGCGAAGCCATTGATATGCAATAATTTCTGGATCTCGATCGCCACAGCAGGATAGGCGCGTTCGAGGTTTGAGGCCGCACAGATAACCGCGTCTACGTCAGCAGCGGTTTTGCCTGCTGCCGCAAGCGCCTTTTGGGCGGCATCAAGCGCCATTTCAGCCATCAGGGAAGGTTCATCATCGCTGCGCTGGCGCAGTAGGGGATGCATGACTTTGGGATCTAGTATGCCTGATTTATCAATGACATAGCGCTGTTCAATGCCGCTGGCTTTGAATATGAAATCCTCTGAGGAATGCGCTTTCGGCTCAACAGTGCCTGCGGCGATGCCCTCCGCGTTTTCGGCGTTGAAAAGATCGACGTAGGCGTTGAAGGCTGTCACGAGTTCGGCGTTGGTGATGACCTGATCAGGGGTAAAAACGCCGGTGCCGGTGATTGCGGGTGTGTACATCGTGTTTCCTTCAATTCTACCAAGGGCTTAGCCTTCAGCACGGCGCGTTTCCCGGAGCCGGAGATTACCAAAGTGTTAAATGTCACAACACGTACACAAAGCGTACACATTGCGTGCAGACGGTGGTTGTAGAAAGTTTTAACGAAGATTTCGCACAGTCGCCATGGGTAAGATGAAAGGATGGCCTATGGCATCGCGTGGAAGAGTTCAGAAAGAACATTTTAACTATTTCTGTGATTTGATGCAGCAGATTGAATGGGACCTGCATCATGAGATCGTGGACGCGCGGTGCATTCCCCGCGACTGGCATCATATTGCGCGCAACAAGGGGCAGGCAGAAAAGGAGCGCCTGACGCTGCGGGTGGACGGTGATGTGGTGCGGTTTTTCCGGAAATTCGGGCGCGGGTATCAGCAGCGGATGAACGATGTGCTGGCGGCATGGATGCACGGGCGCCTTGCGGGACTGATCGACGGGCCGGATACGGAGGAGGTTTTTGCGCAGATCGAGGCGTTTGGGCGGCCCCGGTTGGGAGACGGAGACATGCGCGCCCGCGGATTTCAACGCGGGACTGACGGGCGTTTGTGGTCGTTGGAAACCGGGGAAGTTGTGGAGGAGTGAGGATGCCGACTGTGTAGAGTGGTATCGCGACCAGATGGAATCAGAGACCATATAGTGCGCCAGTTTTGAGATAATTTGCACGCAAAGAGCAGAGTGGCAGCAAGTCGCGCATCAGCGCAGTGACAGGGATTAACACGAAAACCTGCCAAAGCTGACAAGGGTCATGCGCTACGTTTTGCCGACCGGAAATTTTGTCTGTCAAACGGCGTTCGCGCGCTTATCCGTGCGCGCCATTTCGGCTTGTTCTTGCGGGATTTGCGCGCCGCATGGATGGGCCAAGACAGGTGTTGGGACCTGTTGCATGCTTAATGCTGAGGGCAGAAAGCTCTCGCTTAACTGAAATGAAAAAGGGATTATCACCATGTACAAAGAACTCACCGCCGCTGCTTTTTTGATTGCTCTGACGCTCCCGGTTGCGGCATCGGCAACGAACCTCGTGGATGTAGATGCTGACGGTATGATCTCGGCCGAAGAGTTTGCGGCGACATATCCAGACGCCGCAACAGACGCGTTCGAGCAGGTTGACCTTAACGGTGATGGCGGGCTTTCTGCGGAAGAAATCGCAGCGGCCCGTGAAGTTGGCGTGCTGCCGGAAGCTTCATAACGCAGGACTTACGAATATGCTCAGGGGCGCATTTGGTGTCCCTGGGCGCAAATCGAT
>JAFMHE010000024.1 GCA_017854675.1 Paracoccaceae bacterium
TCGGTGCTGAATTCGACTATGATCAGGCCGACATTGATCTGGGCGGGGGTGCAGCTAACATTGATACGATCGCACGTCTGAAATTCAAAGCAGGCTATGATTTCGGCGGTGCCTTGCTCTATGCAACCGCAGGTGCGGCGCGCGCTGATACCTCTGTGGGCAATGAAACGGCACCTTTTATCGGTGTGGGCCTCAACTACAAAGTGACTGACAGCTTTACTGTCGGTGGCGAATTGCTGGAGCACCGCTTTGACGATGTTGCAGGGGTTGCGGGTAATGACCTGGATGCCACGACCTTCACGATCCGTGGTGGTTTCCGCTTCTAGGCTGCGGGTATCAATCCTGTAAAACCAAAGCCCCGGTCAAACGCCGGGGCTTTGGCATGTCCGGGGGGAACCCTCAGGCGACATGGCTTTCGGCAAACGCCACCAACCGCCGCAACGCGGCTTCGAACGCGCCATCCTCGATCGTCATTGCGACCCGCACATGGCCCGCCGCTGCTTGGCCAAAGCTCTCGCCCGGCATCACCGCAATATGTTCAGACTCCAGCAGGCCATAGGCAAAACCCTCGCCTGTCATCCCGGTACTGCGCACATCCAGCATCAGATACATCGCGCCTTGGGCAGGCACCAAGCCCACCGCGTTCTGGCCCTGCAACACATCTTGGGCAATCAACCGCCGCCGCCGGAACGGGTCGGCGATTTCTGCCTCGAACGCGGGCCCTTGACGCAGCGCAAACAAGGCGGCTTCCTGCACAAAACCCGCCACACCATAGGTCGTATGGGTCGCCAGATTAATCAGACCTTCGATGATTTCCTCGGGGCCTACGACCCAACCACAGCGTGACCCGGTCATCGCATGCGACTTGGACATCGACCCCACCACCAGCGTCCGCTCGGCCATACCGGGCAAGGCGCGCGGGCTCAGATGCGCGCCTTCCCAGACCTGCGTGTCATAAACCTCGTCCGAGACCAGCCACAGATCATGGGCTTTGCACACATCCGCAATCCCCTCCAACGTGGCGCGGGAATAGACCACGCCTGTGGGGTTGTTCGGTGTGTTGATCAGCAGCGATTTCGCCCCTTCGGCCTGCGCGGCGATGTCCGCTGCACGCGGTTGAAATGCCGCATCCGCATGTGCGGCAACCGCCACCGGCACCGCATTCACACCGCGCAACGTGCCGGGGTAGGTGGCGTAATAGGGATCAATGAACAGCGCCGGGTCGCCGGGGTCACAGACCGCAAAATGCGCTGCATAAAGCGCCGATTGCCCGCCCGGCGTGATCATCACATTCTCTGGCCCTGTCGGCACACCGCTTTGGGCTTGCACCCGTGCGGCAACTTCTTCGCGCAGCGCCGCCATGCCGGGGATCGCCGCATAGCCGGTGTTGCCTGCCAATGCCGCGCGGTGCATGTCCTGCAAAATCGGCGCTGCCGTTCTGATATCATGCTCGCCTATGGTCAATTCGGTCACGTTCACCCCGTCCGCGATCATCGCGCGGGCCTTGTTGAACACTTCCCACCCGTCTGATCCGCCGCCAAGGATCCCGGCGATCCGGTCTGATATCTGCATGTCGCACCTCATATGTTTGCGCGCCAAGGGGTCAGAGGCGTCCTGATTTGTCAATCGCACTTGACCGCTTGCCCCCGCACAGGCTACGCATGCCCCATGACAAAGATGATGTGTACAACAAGCTGCATTATTACCTGCTGAGTTTCCTCGCGGGCTGTCATCCTATCGTTTCCAATTCAGTGAAATATATGGCAAGCCCGCGCCAGAATTGCGTGAGGACGACACCATGACGACGCCAAAGACGACGATCAAGCTGTACAACACGAAAACCCGCCGCAAGGAGGACTTTGTCCCCATCGACGCGGATAACGTGCGCATGTATGTCTGCGGCCCTACCGTTTACGACCGCGCCCATCTGGGCAACGCGCGTCCCGTGATTGTGTTTGATATTTTGTACCGCCTGCTCCGTCACGTCTACGGGCCGGATCACGTGACCTATGTGCGGAATTTCACAGATGTGGATGACCGCATCAATGAGACCGCCCAAAAGCGCAAAGCTGCGGGGGCCGAAGGCACATTGGAAACCCTGATCGCAGATCGCGCGGATGAGACGATTGACTGGTATCATCAGGACATGGATGCGCTGGGTGCGCTGCGCCCCGACCACGCGCCGCGCGCGACAGGGTTCATCGGGCAAATGGTTGCAATGATTGAGGATTTGATCGCCAAGGGCCACGCCTATGCCGCCGAGGGTCATGTGCTTTTTGCGGTGGACAGCTACAAAGAATACGGCGCGCTGTCAGGCCGGTCAGTCGACGACATGATCGCGGGCGCCCGTGTCGAAGTCGCCCCCTACAAGCGCAACCCGATGGATTTTGTTCTATGGAAACCGTCCACGGATGATTTACCCGGTTGGGACAGTCCGTGGGGCAGAGGCCGCCCCGGCTGGCACATCGAATGCTCCGCCATGGCGCATGAATTGCTGGGCGAGGCGTTTGACATTCACGGCGGCGGCAACGATCTGACCTTCCCGCATCATGAGAACGAGATCGCACAGTCAACCTGCGTCGGCCACGGCTTTGCCAACGTCTGGATGCACAACGAGATGTTGCAGGTCGAGGGCAAGAAGATGTCCAAGTCTTTGGGCAATTTTTTCACGGTGCGCGATTTGCTGGAACAGGGTGTGCCGGGCGAAGTGATCCGGTTTGTGTTTTTGAGCACGCATTACCGCAAGCCGATGGACTGGACGGAGAAGAAGCGGGCGGAAGCGGAGAAGACACTGCGCAAGTGGTATGATCTCCTGACAGATGTTGAGCCTTCGACACCGGATGAAAATTTTATTGCCGATCTAGCGGATGATCTCAATTCATCAAAGGCTCTCTACTGGTTGCATCATATGGCGGATGATTTGAAGCAGTATCAGTATTGGACTTCACACGGGGTTGAATATGTCGGACCTACACCCGAGGAACTAGAAGCGACTTTCCTGGCAAGTGCTCATCTCCTCGGATTGCTCTGGCAGCCCACAGATAATCTTTCTCTTCCAATAATTGATTTGGGAGCTTGGGAAAAAGAACTTTCAAAAGCACGCTCTCTCGCCATGCAAACGAAAGATTTTACCGAAGTTGATCGCATCAAGAACACACTTTTGGAAGCTGATGTTGAAGTTCAAATGAGTAAGGATAGTGTCAAGTTGACCGCCGGCAGTGCTTTTGACCCTTCAAAATTGGAAGCCCTCAAATGACCGCCTCAATCCCAACACAGAACAGCGCCCAACCACGGGGGGGCGTGAAGCGCCCACCCATGGGGGTGGTTGGGCGCTGTTCGTGCCAAGTGCACGAACGGTCTTTAGAAATCGCCGCCCCGAACCATACTCACGTTAACCCTTTGTTAACGCAAATGTTTCGCGCGCGAAACAAATGCGAGAGGCCCCTCAAATGACCCGTGAACGCCTCTCCATCTACGACACCACCCTGCGCGACGGGCAACAAACCCAAGACGTGCAATTCTCGACGGACGAAAAACACGCAATCGCCCACGCCCTCGACACCCTCGGCGTGGACTATATCGAAGGGGGTTGGCCCGGTGCCAATCCCACCGACAACGCCTTCTTTGACGACGCCCCCAACACCCGCGCCACGATGACTGCCTTTGGCATGACCAAACGCCTCGGCATCTCTGCTGACAACGATGACGTGCTGGCCGCCGTCCTGAATGCCGGCACCAAATCCGTTTGCCTCGTCGGCAAGACGCACGAATTCCACGTCAAAACCGCCCTCGAAATTACGCTGGACGAAAACCTGAGCCTGCTGCGCGACAGCATCGCGCATCTGGTCGCCCAAGGCCGCGAAGCACTGTTCGATGCGGAACATTTCTTTGACGGCTTCAAGGCCAACCCCGATTATGCGTTGAAATGCTTGCGCACTGTCCTCGACGCGGGCGCCAGATGGATCGTTCTGTGCGATACCAACGGCGGCACGCTGCCCCATGACATCTACCGCATCACCACTGCTGTTATCGCCGCGGGCATCCCCGGTGGCCGCCTTGGCATCCACACCCACGACGACACCGAAAACGCGGTGGCGTGTACATTGGCCGCCGTCGACGCAGGCGCGCGCCAGATCCAAGGGACGCTGAACGGCTTGGGCGAACGCTGCGGCAATGCCAACCTGACTGCGATCATCCCGATCCTGCTGTTGAAAGAACCCTACGCCAGCCAGTTCGAGACGGGCGTGACCAAAAAAGCGCTCAAGGGCCTGACCCGCATCAGCCGGTCGTTGGACGAAATCCTCAACCGGGTGCCAAGAAAACAGGCGGCCTTTGTCGGATCATCTGCTTTCGCGCACAAGGCGGGTTTGCACGCCAGCGCGATCCTGAAAGACCCCACCACCTACGAACACATCGACCCCTCATGCGTCGGCAACGCCCGCGTCATCCCGATGTCTAACCAAGCGGGCCAGTCCAACCTGCGCAAACGTCTGACCGAGGCTGGGTTGAGCGTGCCCAAAGGCGACCCCGCGCTGGGCCGCATCTTGGAGGACGTCAAAGCCCGAGAAGCGGAAGGCTATGCCTACGACACTGCACAAGCCAGTTTCGAGCTTTTGGCGCGCGAGGCCTTGGGCCAGATGCCGCAGTTGTTCGAGGTCAAACGCTACCGTGTCACGGTGGAGCGGCGCAAAAACAAATACAACAAGATGGTCAGCCTGTCAGAGGCGGTCGTTGTCGTCAAAGTGGACGGCGAGAAACGCCAGTCCGTGTCCGAGAGCATGGATGAGGCAGGCAGCGACCGTGGTCCAGTGAACGCCTTGGCCAAGGCGCTGGCAAAAGACCTCGGGCAATATTCGGCGATGATCGAAGACATGCGTCTGGTCGATTTCAAAGTGCGCATCACCCAAGGCGGCACAGAGGCCGTGACCCGTGTCATCATCGACAGCGAGGACGGGCAGGGCAACCGCTGGTCCACCGTGGGCGTCAGCGCGAACATAGTCGACGCAAGTTTCGAGGCGCTGCTGGACGCGATCCGGTGGAAGCTTGTGCGGGACTTGAAGGCAAAGGGATGTTGAAGACAGTGCTCGGCTTTATCGTAACCTCGGCGGTGATTACGTTATGCATCGCGCTGGGTCTGATTGCTTCGCAGCGGCCCCTGGAAATTACGGGCGGTGAAGGCTTGGATTTTACCAACACGCTTGCAAGCGACCGGGTACAGCCTGCGCCGCTTGCGCCCGTTGCCATGCGGGACGGTTTTCCTTTGCAGGTGCGTGAGTATCCCAATGCCGACCCCGATGCGCCTATGGTGATCCTTGTCCATGGATCGGGTTGGCATGGTCTGCAATTTGACACGATTGCCCGCAGTTTAAGCGCGGATGCCCATGTGCTGGTCCCCGATCTGCGCGGCCATGGCCCGAAACCGGGACGGCGCGGTGACATCGACTATATCGGGCAGTTTGAGGATGATCTGGCGGATCTGATCGCTGCGAAACAAAGGGCCGGGCAAAGTGTTGTGCTGGCCGGGCATTCTTCGGGTGGCGGTCTGGTGACACGCTTTGCCGGTGGCGCTCATGGTGCGCTGATGGACGGTGCGGTGCTGTTGGCGCCATTCCTGAAACACAACGCGCCGATGACCAAGCCCAATTCAGGCGGCTGGGCGCATACGCTTTTGCGCCGGATCATCGGGCTGAGCATCCTGAACACGGCACGTATCACCGCGCTGAACCATCTGACAATCATCCAGTTCAATATGCCCCGCGCGGTGCTGGATGGTCCTTTGGGTGACACGGCGACGACAGCCTATTCGTATCGGTTGAACACCTCTTTCGCACCCCGCGCGAAGTACCTTGATGACGTCGCGGCCTTGCCGAAATTCGTGTTGATCGTGGGGGCCAAGGATGAAGCATTTGACGCGGCCCTTTATGCCCCGACCCTGACGCCGGTCACGGACAAGGGCACTTACGTCACAGTGCCGGACACCGGCCACCTTGATATCGTTAACGCGCCCCAAACGCTGCAAATCATAAGAGAGTTTCTGGATGACCTCTGATCTACAAACCGCTTTTTTCACGCTGCACCGCGATCTGCCCCGCGAAGGACCGGGGGAGGCGGCAGACATCGCTTGGGCTACGGCACTTGCGGGCATCGGCTCCAAGGCGCAACTTGCCGATGTGGGCTGCGGGCCGGGTGCGGATATCGCGGCCCTGCTTGAGGCCGCACCCCAAGGGCAGGTCACGGCACTCGACAAGACACCGCATTTTATCGACGAGGCGCGCGCGCGCTGGCAGGGCGATGGGCGGGTGACGCTGCTCAAGGCGGATATGGCAGCGATCCGCAACCGCTATGATATGATCTGGTGCGCGGGTGCGATCTATTTCCTTGGCACCACCGAGGCGCTGACCGCGTGGCGCAAGTCGCTGACCAAGGGCGGTGTAGTGGCGTTCACCGAGATGTGTTGGTTTACTGACACGCCGTCGGACTTGCCCGTCGAGTTATGGAACCGCGACTATCCGGGCATGACGAATGACGCAGGCATCCGGGCGCGGGTTGATGCGGCAGGGTACGAGGTTCTTGGCACACGGCGCATATCAGATCAGGCGTGGGAGAATTATTTCACCCCGATTGATGCGCGGATCGCAGCGTTGCGCCCCACAGCCGATGACACGCTGACAGGCGTTCTGGATGAGGCGGTGGAAGAGACCGCTTGCTGGCGGACTTACCGCGATGAATATGGTTATGTCGTCTATGTGGTACGGCCAAAGTGAGTTTTGACGCGGACCTGACGGCCTGTGCGGCCTTGGTGGAACGTGGTGATCCGTGGCGGTTTCGCGCGACGATGGCCGCACCCGTTGCAGCGCGGCGCGTCTTGTTCCCGCTTTATGCATTCAACGTCGAAGTGTCGCGTGCGCCTTGGGTGACGCAAGAACCGATGATCGCCGAGATGCGCCTGCAATGGTGGCGCGATGTCTGCGAGGAGATTGCCGAAGGCAAAGCGGTACGTCGCCATGAGGTCGCCACGTCGCTGACGGGGGTGATCACGGCACAGGATGGTGCGTTGCTGGATACTTTGGTCGCCGCGCGGCGCTGGGACATTTATAAAGAATCCTTCGAGGATCCCGCACATTTTGAACGCTATCTGGATCAGACTGCCGGCACATTGGCGGTTGTTGCGGCGCGTGCGCTGGGCGATGCGGATGAACAGGTGGTGCGGGATGCAGCTTACGGCGCGGCGGTGGCGGCATGGCTGCTGGCGATCCCGGCGCTCGAGAACGCAGGCCGTGTGCCGCTGCTGGATGGTACGCCTGCGGCTGTGGCACGTCTGGCGCAAGGTGGGTTGGACCGCCTCACAAAAGCACGCAACGCGCGGCACAATGTGTCGTCGCAAGCGGGGGCCGCATTGTTGCATGTGGGCGCGGCGGTGCCTGTATTGAAGGCGGCGATTGCGGACCCGCAGGCAGTCTCGGAAGGCGTCTTGCCTGACCCCGTAGAGACGGATCGTTTCGGTCTGGCCTATCGCGGCCTCACCGGACGCTGGTAGATCTTGCGCTTGTAGGCTCAGGCCACCCGCGTATCCGGCTTGCGCAGCACCAGCCACAACAGCGATCCGCCCGCCAAGGTCAGAAACGGCACCATTGCGATGTTCACGGCAGCCCAGCCTTCTACCGCTGACCCACCAGAGCAATTCATCAAACCACCCGATGCCAGCGAGGCCATCGTGACACCCCCAAAGACCAACAGGTCGTTGAGGCCCTGCATGCGCCCGCGTTCTTCCGGCGCATGTGCGCCGGCCAGCATGGCGGTCGCGCCAATAAAGCCGAAGTTCCAGCCGATGCCCAGCAGGATCAGCGCGATATAAAAGTTCTCAAGCTGCACGCCCTGCAAGGCCACGATGCCCGCCAGACCCAAAATGGCGATGCCGATGCCCACGATCTTTTCGACGCCAAAGCGCGCAATCAAGTGGCCGGTGAAAAAGGACGGCGCGAACATCGCCAGCACGTGACCTGTCACGATATAGCCAGCCTGCGCCTGATCATATCCGCATCCCACAACGGCCAGCGGCGTGGAGGTCATCACAAGGTTCATCAACGCATAAGATACCATCGCACAGATCACCGCGACCGCGATGCGCGGCGTTGTAATCAGCTCCCAACGGGTGCGGCCCTTGGGGCTGTCTGCGGTGGGAACGGGCGGTTTGGGGATGTCGATGAAAAAGAACAGGACAGAGCCGATGAGGTTCAGGAACACGACCGCAACGTAAGAGCCCACGAAGGGAACGACGAATGCCATCGAGGTGGCCGTGGCTAGCTGTGGGCCGATCATCGCGGCGGCCAGACCGCCTGCCATGACATAGGAAATCGCCTTTGGCCGGTAGTCATCTGACGCTGTGTCCGCTGCTGCAAAACGGTAAAAACCCTGCGCGGACATATACATACCGGTCAGGAACGATCCGATCAGGAAGATGGGAAAGGACGCAATAAACAGACCGTAGGCTGAAACCGCACCCCCCAAAGCACCGCCCATCGCACCGACAAAGAAACCCGCACGCCGCCCGTAGCGCTGCATGATCGCAGAAATCGGCGTGGCCGAGATCATCGATCCCAGAACGATCATGGAAATCGGCAAGGTGGCAAGGCAGATGTTCGTGGCAAGTGTTTTGCCGGCCAGCCCACCGATGAGGAAAATCAGCGGCATTTGCGCGCCAAGGATGGCCTGCGCCATTACCAGAACCTTGACATTGCGCTTGGCGCGGGTGTCGTCAATCATCGCACGTATCCTCTTGTTGGCCCAAGTCCTACGCCCGGTCGCGAGAGGGGGCAACCCCTTGCGCTTGTTCCCGCTTCGCAGCATCTTGCCCGGTGTGAAAACCGCACCGAACATACTTTTGCTGGCAGGCTCTGCCGAAGCGCGCCTGATCGCGCAGGCGGTGCAGGCGCGCGGCCTGAACCTGCACGCGCTGGTGTCTGAGCCGCCGCGCGGCCCTGACCCGATGCCGGTGGCGTTCGAGATGATGGATTTTAGAGATACCGCTGATCTGCTGCCCCGCCTTGCGGGCTTTGATGCGGTGGTCGACGCCAGCCACGGGTTCGATGCGCAGATGACGCGCATCGGGCATGCCGCGGCGCAACAGGCGGGCCTGCCATTCGTCACGCTGAGGCGCAAACGCTGGTCGTTGGAGGAAAGCCCGCTGTGGTCTGGGGCCCCGGATGTGCGCGCGGCCATGGCCCTGATCGCCCCGCATGAACAGGTTTTTTCTGCTGCGGGTTGGGCAAGCCTGCCGGACTGTGCGGGGTTTCGCGGCACGCGTCTGTTTCTGCGTCAAACCACTCCGCATGACCGCAATCCACCCTATCCGTTTGTGCAACTGGTTTTCGGGCAGGCGCCGTTCACAGCCGCCTCAGAGACAGCATTGTTCCAAGACATGCGCATTGACGTGCTGCTCTGCCGCAACCTGGGCGGCATACCAAGCAGGCCAAAACTGGACGCGGCTCTTGCGCTGGGTTTGCGGGTGATCCTGATCGACCCGCCCGCAGTGCCCGAAGGGGTCGAAACGCTGTCCGATGTCGCGCAGGTTCTGGCGTGGGTCGACGCGCTGTGAGCAATTTGGGCAGGATTATCAAATTTCCCATCGACGTGCGCGAAGGGGCCGAATGGCTTGCCCGCCAAGAGCCGCGTTTTGCCAACCTTTTGGACCAGACCGGCCCACTGCCTTTGCGATTGAAACCGCCCGGTTTCAAAGGGTTGCTTGATATCATCATCAGCCAACAGGTCAGCGTCGCCTCTGCCAATGCGATCCGCGCGCGCATGGACGATGCGGGGCTGAACGATGTGGCGTCGGTCATTGCAGCGGGCGAAGACGGTCTGCGTGCCGCCGGTTTGAGCCGTCCGAAAATCCGTTACGCGCTGATCCTTGCCCGCGAAGACCTTGATTATCATGCGCTGCGCCGCTTGCCCGATGACGCCGCCATCGCGCGACTGACCGCGATCACTGGCATCGGTCCGTGGACGGCGCAGATTTATGTGATGTTCTGCATGGGACGGGCCGATATTTTTCCGGCAAGCGATCTGGCGTTGCAGGTCGCAGCGCAGGATCTGTTGGGGCTGAATGAACGCCCCAAGGCCGACGCATTGGCACAGATCGCCCAAGACTGGTCGCCATGGCGGTCGGTTGCGGCGCGCGCGCTCTTTGCCTACTACAGGGTATTGAAAAACAGGGAAGGTTTGGGATGACACGGGTATTGAACGCAGAGCGCCGCGCGCCAAAATCAGGCGAGACACGGTCGATTGTGGTGTTTTTGCATGGCTATGGTGCCAATGGCGCTGACCTTTTGGGGCTCGCTGATCCTTTGGGCGAACATCTGCCCGACACGCTTTTCGTCGCGCCCGATGCCCCCGAAAGCGTCGCGGGCATGCCTAATGGCTACCAGTGGTTCCCGATCCCGTGGATTGACGGATCATCAGAAGAGGAATCAGAGCGCGGCATGATGCAGGCCATCGACGATCTGAACGCGTTTCTGGACGCGCTTATGGTGGACGAAGATGTGCTGCCCGAACAGGTCGTGCTGTTCGGCTTTTCCCAAGGTACGATGATGGCGCTGCATGTCGCCCCGCGCCGCGAGGACGAGATTGCGGGCATTGTTGCCTTTTCGGGCCGTTTGTTGCGCCCCGAAACCCTCGCAGACGAGGTTGTGGTGCGCCCACCCGTCTTGCTGGTGCACGGGGACGCTGATGATGTCGTGCCGCCGCAATCACTGCCGCAAGCCGCCGAAGCCTTGCAGGAAGCAGGCTGGACGGACGTGTTTGCCCACATCATGAAAGGCACCGGCCACGGGATTGCGCCTGACGGGCTCAGCGTGGCTCTGGCGTTTATGCGCGACAAACTCAGCCTTTAAATTAGTCACGAAACCATCACAAACACCGCCTACCTCTGTCCGCGACATCTTGTGCCCAGCTTTGGCTTGCCAGAGCAAAAGCACGAGATATAGTCGACACAAACGGATAGAGGACGCAATCGGTCATGGACGGCGACTTTAGAACGGAATTCACCAGATACCCAGCGGGGTTGAAACACCGACCCGCGCTGGTGCTGAATGCGGATTATCGCCCGCTCAGTTATTATCCCTTGTCGCTTTGGCCTTGGCAGGATGCGATCAAGGCAAAGTGGCTGGACCGGGTGGATATCGTCGCCGAATATGACGACTGCGTGCACAGCCCCTCAACGGTTATCCGCATCCCTTCCGTTGTGGTCCTGAAAGACTACGTAAAACCTCAAAAGCGCGTGGCTTTCACGCGCTTTAATTTATTTCTACGCGATGAATTCCGCTGCCAATATTGCGGCACACGCGGCGATCTGACGTTTGATCATGTCATTCCGCGTGCCTCTGGTGGCGTCACCTCATGGCAAAACGTGGTGGCTGCCTGCAGTCCGTGCAATTTGCGCAAAGGCTCAAAGGCGCTGCATCAAACCGGCTTTACCCTGCGCAAACCCCCGCGCCAACCGGGCGCCGAAGAACTGCGCAACACAGGCCGCAAATTCCCGCCAAACCACCTGCATGACAGCTGGATGGATTTTCTCTATTGGGACGCCGAACTGCAGGCCTAGCGCTGCTTCTTTCTTTTTGGCCTTAAATACCTTTCGGGGGTCTGGGGGCAGACAGCCCCCAGTGCTCTCGTCAAAGAAACCCGGCCTCAAAAATCCAGTTCAACCCAGACCGGCACATGATCCGACGGCTTGTCATGCCCGCGCACATCCTTGTCGATCTGACAGTCTCGCAGCATGTCCGCACAGGCGGGGCTTAGCAGGAAATGATCAATGCGGATCCCGTTGTTGCGGTTCCATGCTCCGGCTTGGTAATCCCAAAAACTATAATGCCCCGATCCTTGGGTGCGCGCGCGAAAGGCCTCCGTCAGCCCAAGGTTCAGCAGGCGACGCCATGCAGCACGCGACTCGGGGCGGAACAAGGCGTCGTCACGCCAGCTGTCGGGATTGGCGGCGTCCTCGGCCTGCGGGATGATGTTGTAGTCGCCCGCCATCAGGAACGGTGTTTCGTCGGCCAAAAGCGCTTCGGCACGGGCCTGAAGGCGGTCCATCCATGCGAGTTTGTAATCGAACTTGGGGCCGGGTGCCGGATTGCCGTTGGGCAGGTACAGCCCGCAGATGCGCAGCGCCTCGCGTTCGCCCATCACGGTCGCCTCGATCCAGCGGGCCTGTTCGTCGGTTGCGTCACCTGGCAGGCCTCGGGTGACGTCCTCAAGTGGATGTTTGGACAGGATCGCCACGCCATTGAATGATTTTTGCCCGTGGGTCTCGACGTTGTAGCCGCGGTCTTCGAACAGCTCGCGGGGAAAGTTCTCGTCGACCGATTTGATTTCTTGCAGCAGCACAACGTCGGGCTTTGCCGCGTCCAGCCATGCGGGCAGCGCTTCGGCGCGGGCTTTGATGCCGTTGATGTTGAACGTGGCGATCTTCATGGCGGCACTCCTCGAGGTTGGTTTTCTATCGCCTGAATGGGGGCGGCGGGCAAGGGGCAGGGATATCGCGATGGCTGGATGAGACGCTGATTCGATAGAATAAGATGCAATCTTGAATTGTATCAGTAGGTGGATATGCTCCCTTTGGGGGAATTGCGCCTGTGGGTAAATATTTCTTTGGCTTGTGGATAACCCAGACAGGCATTTGTTTCCAACCCTGTCAGAGCCCTAGCTCATGTGGATCAAGAACAAGCACAACCCTTAGGTGTATTTTTGGGTTGGATATTCCCTTTTTGCGAGCAATCCTTGTGGTGCTACAACTTTAAATTGAAACTCTGAAAGGATACAACCATGACTTCACTTGCCCATAAGATCGCGCAGAACGTTACTGCTTTCGCAGGCGATAGCACCAGCATCGAAACCGGTGCGGGCCTTGAAATGTTCAGTTCCGGCTCTGCGCCGACAAGCTCTGACATTATGTCCGGCGATGGTCTGGACATGTTCACAACAAGTGCTGTCAGCACGACAACGTCGGTTGATGCCGGTGACAAGGTCGAGCTGTTCACAACCAGCGCCTGATGCGCTGCGGGGATCCGTTCGCTGCGAACGGATCCCTCAACCTCTTTATATAACAGGAAAATCCATGTCCAATGTTGTTGCTTTTCCGGCGGCGCATGCCGCACCGGCTGTGTCTGCACAAAACGTTACCACCACGCTTTTGTCAGGTTTTGCCGAGCAGCGCAGGCCGTTGGATGATGTGTTCTGGTTGAAGGAAAACGCAGAACTTCTGGGTATTCTTGCGGCGACGGATCAGACGCTTGAGGCGGGCGCATTGGGTGTCTTTGACGCCTTTTATGACCAGATCGAAGAACGCCTGCGGTTTTTCCCACAATACTACCGGTTTTTGCTGTCGATCTGTCTGGACCTCGAAGATCTGGGCATGCCGGGCGACAAAGGTACGCGTTTGTGTGCAGCCATCGCCAAGGCGGGCATGCCAGAGGCGGAATTGTCGGATCTGCAACGTGCAGAGGCGCGGCGCTTGCTTGCGCGGCGGGATGCAGCGAAGCCCCCGTCTGCCGGTGTTCTGGGCGCACGTCTTAGGGCATTCATGGCGCGTCCGTTAACTTTTGCGCTGCCAAACAAAAAGGCAGCATACGAGCTGACCCATATCGTTTTTTACCTGTCGGAATATGGGCGCGTCGATCCGCAGTTGTGCGACAAGGCGCTTGTCAGTCTAGAATTTGCCGGATTGCTGGCCTATCTGGATCAAAATATTGATTTACTGGCGGAAATTTGTGTTTCTCTGCGCTTTGCAGGGCGCATGCCCAGCCCGATCTGGGAGGCCGCAGTGACCGCGCATCATGCAGCTATAACATCCTCGCAGGATGGTTCAGGGGCGGACGCTTATCACGCTTATCTGGTGACAGGCTGGGCGCAGTATGTGCGTTCAGGCCCCGCATTTGCGACGCCATTGCCGACCGGGCATGTGGCATTTACTGCGCCCGCGCCTGTGCCCAGCACGTTACGCCTGTTGTCGGAATGTTTGCTGGGTCTGGGGTTGGCGCGCAGCGCCGATTGGGGGGCAGATGCGCGGCTTTGTCCTGCCGTATCTGGGCCTTGAGGGTCACGAGATTTTGATGCAGGCAGAGCATTCGACCGATAAATTCGACGATTTTTTCCAAGGATTTGCCCGCGCAGCGCCGTTCTAGGCCCGCGTCTTGCGCATTTTTACATAGAGAAAGACGTGCCGCAGCCGCAGGCCGATGTGGCATTCGGGTTCTCGATCACGAACCGCGCGCCGATAAGTTCTTCGGAAAAATCAATTACGGCATTGGCCAGAAACGGCAGCGAAATCGCGTCGACCACGACCTTTTGACCGCTGCCCTCTAGGATCAGATCGTCGTCTTTCGGCTCATCCAGCACGATTTCGTACTGGAAACCGGAACATCCGCCGCCTTCCACCGCGACACGCAGGGCTTTGCCGTCATTTGCGGCACCAATCTCGGACAGGCGTTCAAAGGCGCGGGCGGTGACAGAGGGGGGCAGGTTCATGATGGCTCCAAGGCGTTGGTTTTCATCGACGCGTACCTGTAATATAGAAAGCCCAAGGACAGGCCACAAGGACCTCCGCAAAAAGGGGGCCACAGCAAGAGAAAGGCGCAGCTTATGCGCGCTTCATTTGCCTCTGATCCGACATGCGCCCGGGGACGGCGCGTGGCGGAAGAGGAAAGCACATTCAGGTCGTGTTATCAGCGCGACCGGGACAGGATTATTCATTCCAGCGCCTTCCGGCGGCTCAAACACAAGACGCAAGTGTTTGTGGAACATGAGGGCGATTATTACCGCACGCGGCTGACCCATTCGATTGAGGTGGCCCAAGTGGCGCGCACGATTGCGGGCGCTTTAGGCTTGAACGGGGAACTGACAGAGGCGGTCGCACTGGCCCATGATCTGGGCCACACGCCGTTCGGGCATACCGGTGAGGATGCGCTGGCGGAACTGATGGCACCTTATGGTGGCTTTGATCACAACGCGCAGGCGATCAAGATCGTGACATCGCTTGAGCGGCATTATGCGGAATTTGATGGTCTGAACCTGACGTGGGACACCCTTGAAGGGCTCGCCAAGCATAACGGTCCTGTCGTGGGCAATTTGCCGCATGCGCTTGCGGGCTATAACGCGCTGCATGATCTGGAGCTAAACACCCACGCGAGTGGAGAGGCGCAAGTGGCCGCACTGTCGGATGATATCGCCTATAACAACCACGATTTGCACGATGGTTTGCGCGCAGGGCTGTTCTCGGAAGAAGAGATCTATGACCTGCCTTTGGTCGGCGATGCCTACCGCGCTGTTGATGTGAAGTACCCCGATACAGACAGCTACAGGCGCCGTCACGAGGCATTGCGGCGGGTGTTCGGGGTCATGGTGGCGGACGTGATCGAGACGTCAAAGGCGGCTTTGGCGGCGTCGGGTGCCACGTCTGCGGCGGATATCCGGCACTTGGGTCGGCCTGTGATCCGGTTTTCAGACCAGATGTGGGCGGATATATCCGCCATACGCAGTTTCCTGTTCAAAAACATGTACCGCGCGCCAAGCGTGATGACGAAACGCGCGGAAGTGACCAGAATTGTCGAGGATTTGTTTCCCCTGTTCTTGGAGAATCCCGATTTGTTGCCGGCGCATTGGGCGGCACAGGTCGCCGCAGCAGGGGACGACCGCACTGCGCTTGCACGGATGGTTTGTGACTACATTGGGGGCATGACGGACCGGTATGCCTACCGGGTGCATGCACGCTTGATTGGCACCGCTGATTGAGGCCATTCGGTTGGCACCCTTTGATTGACTGGACCCGCCCGCGTGATAGATGAACGGGAACTGAGGAATATAGACATGAATATCTTTGCTGAAATGCGCGGGCTGATCCTTGCGACGCTCGACACGATGGTTGCCGCAGGTGATTTGCCTGAGGGTTTGAACTTTGACGCGATCACCGCTGAGCCGCCGCGTGACCCATCGCATGGGGATATGGCGACCAACGCCGCGATGGTGCTGGCGAAACCGGCCAAGATGAAGCCGCGCGATATTGCGGACGCGTTGGCGGGCAAACTGTCTGATGATGCGCGCGTTGTATCGGTCGATGTGGCGGGTCCGGGGTTTTTGAACCTGCGGTTGGCCCCGTCGGTATGGCAGGGGGTTGCGGGTGCGATCCTGACGCAAGGGACTGATTTCGGACGCGGATCTTTGGGCCACGGCGCCAAGGTGAATGTGGAATATGTCAGCGCGAACCCCACCGGACCGCTGCATGTGGGCCACACGCGGGGCGCGGTTTTTGGGGATGCGCTGGCGAGCCTTTTGGATTTCGCGGGCTTTGACGTGACGCGGGAATACTACATCAACGATGGCGGTGGGCAGGTCGATACGCTCGCCCGGTCGGTCTATTTGCGGTATCTTGAGGCCCACGGCCAAGAGGTCGCCTTTCCCGAGGGGACCTATCCGGGTGATTATCTGATTGCGACCGGTGAGGCGTTGAAAGCCAAGGTGGGCGACGCCTATGTCGGTAAAGACGAGGCGGAATGGCTGGAGGATGTGCGCGGGTTTTCCACGGATGCGATGATGGAACTTATTCGCAGCGATCTCAAGGCGTTGGGTGTCGAGATGGATGTGTTTTATTCCGAGAAGTCGCTGTATGGCACGGGCCGGATCGAAGCCGCGATTGAGGATTTGAATGCCAAGGGGCTGATCTATGAAGGGTCATTGCCGCCACCGAAAGGCAAGGCGACCGATGATTGGGAGCCGCGCATCCAGACGCTGTTCAAATCCACTGCGCACGGCGATGACGAGGACCGGCCAGTCAAGAAAGCCGATGGCAGTTGGGCCTATTTCGCACCCGATATTGCCTATCATTACGACAAGGTGCAGCGCGGGTTCGACATGCTGATCGACGTCTTTGGCGCGGATCATGGCGGTTACGTCAAACGGATGAAGGCGGCGGTATCTGCGCTGTCCGAGGGTAAAGTGCCGCTTGATATCAAACTGACGCAGTTGGTGAAGTTGTTCAAGAACGGCGAAGAATTCAAGATGTCCAAGCGGGCAGGGACGTTCATCACACTGCGCGATCTGATTGATCAGGTTGGGCCGGATGTGACACGCTTTGTGATGCTGACGCGCAAGAATGACGCGATGCTGGATTTCGATTTCGATAAGGTGCTTGAGCAATCCCGCGAGAACCCGGTGTTCTACGTGCAATATGCAAATGCGCGGGTGGCGAGCGTGATGCGCAAGGCAACTGAGGCGGGCATCGACGTGTCGGAGGCCGCTTTGCAGGCTGCGGATTTGAGCAAGCTGGACCATGAGGCGGAATTGTCGGTGCTGCGTAAAGTGGCCGAATGGCCGCGTCTGGTTGAGACAGCCGCGCGCAGCAATGAGCCGCACAGGGTTGCGTTTTACCTTTATGAACTGGCCGGGGATTTCCACGGGCTGTGGAACCGGGGCAATGATGTGCCCACCTTGCGGTTCATCCAAGAGGGCGATGCTGCAACATCACAGGCAAAAATCGCCCTAGCGCGGGCCGTGGCAATTGTAATTGCGGCGGGCTTGGGTATTCTTGGGGTGAATCCGGCTGAAGAGATGCGCTAAAGCGCACGCACGGCCACGAAAGGCACACTTCAAAACCAGACCCGCGCGGCATCGTATCGTGGGGGCAGCGAGGCAGAGATGGCAGATTTCACAGCTTCCCCTCACGGGGCGGGATATGATGGTGATTCCGGGCAGGCATATGTCACGGAACGTGCCCCTAACGCATTGACAACTTTGACGAATGTGGCGGGTGCTGCGGTGTCTTTGGCGCTGGTGATTGGTATTGGTGTCTGGGGGTACAAGTTGCTGGTGCGTGATGTGACCGGCATCCCCGTGGTGCTGGCGGCCAGCGGCGAAATGCGGGTGCGCCCCGAGAACCCCGGCGGTGAATTGGCCAAGCACCAAGGCCTGTCTGTCAATGTGGTTGCTGCCGAAGGGGCGGCGGGGAAACCCGCTGATGAACTGCGGTTGGCGCCTCAACCGGTTGATCTGATGCCGGAAGACCACGTTTTGCAGGCCACAGTAGAGGCACCACCCCCCCTTGATCTGACGCGGGACGGGCAGGTGCCGGATGTGGCCGCTGCGTTGAATTCCGGCAATGTGGACGATCTGGTCGCGCAATTGACCCAAGGAGTGACCCCGCTGAGTGATCTGAGCGCGGATGCGAATGCGGTGGTGGCGAGCCTTTCGCAATCCGTGGTGGATGAAGTGCAGGCCGCAGAAGAACGTGTTGTGGCAGCACTGGATGCGCCGGGCGTGCGCCAGTCGTTGCGGCCCAAGCGCCGTCCTGCGGTGCGCGCGGTTGTGACCCCTGCGGCTGTCAGTAATACAACGGCCGAAGTGGATGCCGCAAGCCTGCCTGTTGGCACTCGTCTGGCACAATTGGGCGCGTTTGACAGTGCCGAAGTAGCACGCGAACAATGGGATCAGCTAAGCGGTCGGTTTAGCGAATACATGGGTGACAAACAGCGGATCGTGCAAAAGGCGACCAGCGGGGGCCGTGTGTTTTACCGCCTTCGGGTGATGGGCTTTGCCGATATAGGCGAGGCGCGGCGGTTCTGTTCTGCCCTTGTGGCGCAGAACGCGGATTGTATTCCGGTGGTGACACGTTGAAGCGGTTTGGCGCGAGCATTCTGGATGCGGACGGCCTGCGGCTAAGTGTCGACGAGAAAGCGCTTTTCCGGGAAGTCGATCCGTTCGGTTTCATCCTGTTTGCGCGCAACATCGACACGCCCGATCAGGTCCGCGCCCTGTGCGATGATATGCGCGATGCGGTGGGCCGCGATGCGGTGATTACGGTGGATCAAGAGGGCGGGCGCGTGCAGCGTCTGCGCGCCCCGACATGGCGCGAATGGCAGCCCCCCTTGGATTTCGTGACGCGCGCCGGACCGCATGCAGCGCGCGCGATGTATCTGATGTACCGGATCATTGCGGATGAACTGCGCGCGATTGGTATCGACAGCAATTGCGCGCCGATGGTGGATGTGGCGGGGGCGGAGACGCATGCGTTCCTGCGCAACCGTTGCTATGGGACCGACGCGGCG
This sequence comes from Paracoccaceae bacterium, assembly GCA_017854675.1. Classification (GTDB taxonomy): domain Bacteria; phylum Pseudomonadota; class Alphaproteobacteria; order Rhodobacterales; family Rhodobacteraceae; genus Sulfitobacter. The sequence continues at coordinate 19,089 of JAFMHE010000024.1, forward strand.
CAAGTCGCAGTATTAGGTCGTGCGGCGGGGCAAGGCATGTTGGACGGTGGCGTTTTGCCCGTTGTGAAACACATACCCGGCCACGGGCGGGCAACGATGGACAGCCACTTTGATCTGCCCCGCGTTGCAGCATCGCATGCGGAGCTGACGGCGGTGGATTTTGCGCCCTTCAAGGCGCTGAACGATCTGCCGATGGGGATGACCGCGCATCTGGTCTATGATGCGCTGGACGATGCACCTGCGACATGTTCGCCCAAAGTCATGCAGATCATCCGTGACGAGATTGGCTTTGACAACCTGATCATGACCGATGATGTGTCGATGAAGGCGCTGAGCGGCACGCATGTCGAGAGCGCGCAGGCGTCATTGGCGGCAGGCTGCGACGTGGTTCTCTATTGCAATCAACCGCTTGCCGACCGGCGCGCCGTGGCCGAGGCCGCAGGCAAGATGTCTGAGGCAGCACAAGTGCGGGCGTTGCGGGCGCTCGCGATGCGCAAAACCCCTGATGACGTTGACATTCCCCTTCTGGAACGCGAACTTGAGGCGCTTCTGGGCGGGGCTTTGCATGGCTGACACCACATTCGAAGAAGACCCGGTATCGGTCACCGAAAGGTTGGCCGCCGAAGCGTTGATCATTGATGTTGACGGGTTTGAAGGGCCACTGGACCTGCTGTTGACGTTGAGCCGGACGCAAAAGGTTGATCTGCGCAAAATATCCGTGCTGCAACTGGCACGGCAATATCTGGCGTTTGTGGAAAAGGCCAAGGCGCTGCGGTTGGAACTGGCGGCGGATTATCTGGTGATGGCGGCGTGGCTGGCGTTCCTGAAATCGCGGCTGCTGTTGCCGCCTGACCCGACTGAGGATGGCCCATCAGGTGAGGAACTGGCAGCACATCTGGCGTTTCAGCTGGAACGGTTGCAAGCGATGCGCGACATGGCGGCGCGGCTGATGGCGCGCGATCAATTGGGGCGGGATTTTTTCGCACGCGGACAGACCCATGAGGTCGAACGAACCCGCAAAGTGACCTATACCGCGACCCTGCTGGACCTGATGCAAGGCTATGCGCGCATCCGGACGCGGGACGAATTTCGTCCCTTTGTCATGGACCGTGACGCGGTGTTCACGATGGAACAGGCGCTGGAACGGATGCGCGGGCTGATCGGCTATGCGGGCGAATGGGGTGATCTGATGAGCTTTCTGCCTGAAGGCTGGGAAAGTGATCCGGTGCGGCGACGCTCTGCCACCGCATCGACGTTTGCAGCCTCGCTTGAGTTGGTAAAAGAAGGGCATCTGGAAATTCGGCAAACGGATGCTTTTGGCGCTATTCAACTGCGGAAAAAGGATCAACGCGATGGCGCATGAGGATGATCAGCACGGGCAATGCCTGTTTGAAGCGCCACCTATGGCCGAGCAGGAGCGCATGATTGAGGCGGTGCTGTTTGCGTCTGCGGAGCCTGTGTCGCTAAGGGAACTTGAGGCGCGGATGCCGCATGGCTGTGACGCGGGCGAAGCGATGGTGTATCTGCGCAAGCGTTATGACGGGCGCGGTGTGCAGGTGGTCAAGGTGGGCGATGCCTATGCCATGCGCACGGCGGCGGACCTTGGATTTCTCATGCAAAAAGAAACGGTTGAGGTGCGCAAGCTAAGCCGCGCCGCGATCGAGACATTGGCGATCATCGCCTATCACCAGCCGGTCACACGGGCCGAGATTGAAGAAATCAGGGGCGTGTCGGTGTCGCGCGGCACGGTCGATCAATTGCTGGAACTGGAATGGATCCGTTTTGGCAGGCGCAAGATGACGCCGGGGCGGCCAGTGACCTTTGTAGTCACGGAAAGCTTTTTGGATCATTTCGGTCTGGAAAATGCGCGCGATCTGCCGGGCCTCAAAGAACTGCGCGCGGCTGGCTTGCTGGAGAACCGTCCACCGCCGGGCAGTGTGCCGTTGTTGGGCGATGGTGATGTCGATGAAGAGACGACCGAAGGGCAGAGCGAGCTTTTCGAGGATTAGGGGCTGTTTAATGAAAGTTGCATCATCCAACGCTGCCTGAAATTTGCCATATTCAGACTTTATGCTTCGCATAGAGCAGAACAAAACGAGGTCAGCAAAATGAACCAGATTATCAACATGGTTATCCATCACGTGATGCGTCAGATCGTCCACCGTGGCGTTAACGCGGGATTTGAACAGGCGGGTAAGGTCGGCAAGCGCCTAAAACCCACGCGCGGCGGGGCTGATGAACAGGTGAACGATCAAGATTCGCAGCGTTAGGCGCGGCTTTTCTTAAACACTTGATGGTGGAGCGCACCGGGTCTGTTTGGTCCGGTGCTTTTGGCGTTTACGGCGCTGCAAAATGTTTGGACAGTTTCAGGCCCTGACCCTGATAGTTTGATGCGATGTCTGCGCCGTATAGCTGCGTGGGCGGGGCTGTCATACGCTCATAAACCAACCGCCCGACAACTTGGCCGTGCTCCAGCACAAAAGGGGCCTCGTGGCAGCGCACCTCAAGCACGCCGCGAGAACCTGCGCCGCCTGCCGGTGCATAGCCAAACCCCGGATCGAAAAAGCCTGCGTAATGTACGCGGAATTCACCAACCATGGCCAGATAGGGGGCCATTTCGGCGGCGTATTCAGGCGGGATCGTCACAGCTTCGCGGCTGACCAGAATATAGAATGCGCCGGGATCAAGGATGATCTGGCCATTGCTGCTGTGCACTTCTTCCCAGTATTGCGAGGGGTCGTAGTGGTTCAGCTTGTCCAGATCAATCACGCCTGTGTGCGGCTTGGCGCGGTATCCGACCAGCGTGGTATCGGGCAGTTTCAGATCGACGGAAAAGCCAAGCCCGTCGTCGATCACGGCAGGCCCGTTGACCAGCGGTGTTTTGGCATGCAGGGCGCGCAATGCGTCATCATCCAGAACGGCATCGCCCCGGCCAAAGCGGATCTGGTTCAGGCGCATGCCCGGACGCACCAGTACGGAAAACGAACGCGGGCAAATCTCGGCGTATAGCGGGCCGGTGTAGCCTGCGGTTATACGATCAAATTCGGTGCCACCGTCGGTGATGGTGCGGGTCAGCAGATCAAGCCTGCCGGTCGAGCTTTTGGCGTTTGCGACGGCTGAAATGTCATAGGGCAGCGACAGATGTTCCATCAGCGGCACGACGTAGACGCAGCCTTTTTCCAGAACGGCACCTGATGTCAGATCAACGCGGTGCATTTCAAATTCGGCCAGACGGTCAGCAACACGCGCGCCATGACCGGCCAGAAAGGATGCCCGAACGCGGTAGGCAACGGTGCCAAGTCGCAGATCAAGGCTGGCGGGTTGGATTTGTGCAGGGGTGACAGCAGGGTCGGCATGGATCACGCCATCCGCGATCATCGTGCTGATGTCCTGATTTGGGATCACGCCGTGCATATTATTGTCCCTTCCCAAGGGTCTGTCATGCAAACGCCCGCTGCCCAAGATGGGTGCGGGCGTTTCGCAAATATCGGTTGGTCGGGCTAGCAGGACTCGAACCTGCGACCTTCCGTCCCCCAGACGGACGCGCTACCAGACTGCGCCATAGCCCGACGCTGCGCACGACATACCTGATCTTGGGGCCGGTGCAAGAGGGAATTGGCATGCGCTTTGCGCTATCAGTTTCCGGCAGATGGGGCGCTGCCGCCACTGCGCCGGGCCGACATCGCATCACGGTGGGCGGCAAGCCGGGTGAGCAGGGGGGCGATATCTGCTGCTGCCTTGGAATCAAGCGCGCGGGTGAGGTAGGCGGATGTCAGCACAGCAGGCGCGGCGTCAATCTCGGCCTCCGGTGTCAGCGCGGGCATCGGGATTATGCGTGGTTTAGGTGCGGCCTCTGGCTTGGGCGCAATTTCCTCAACCGGTGACGCCGCGGGTTCTGGTGTTTCTTCGGCATCCGGTGTTTCAGGCGCCAAAGGGGTTTCGGCCTCTGCATCGGTTTCTGGTTCAACATCGAGGGGCCGTTTCAGGAACGATGGCAGCGAGGTTTCAGGGTCAGACTCTGTTTTGGGTTCTTCGGTGACCTCAGAGGCCGGGTTTGGCGCAGCCTCTGCTGGTTGCTCAACCT
>JAFMHE010000252.1 GCA_017854675.1 Paracoccaceae bacterium
ACCTTGGAGGACGGCGTCACCTTGACGATATCGCCAAACATCTGGTTCACATCCGCGTATGTGCGCGCCACTTCGGGCCAGCGGTCCGCAAGCCCGAGCGAGGCCGCCTGCGCCTTTAGATTGGTGAACTGGCCGCCGGGCATCTCATGCAAATACACCTCGGACGAGGGCGCCTGCATGCCGGTTTCAAACGCACCGTACTGCCCGCGCACGTCCTCCCAATAGTCAGAGATTTCGCGCACGGCTGTCATGTCCAAACCGGTGTCCCGGTCGGTGTGTTTCAGCGCGGAAACAACCGACCCAAGCGTGGCCTGCGATGTGTTGCCAGAAAACGCATCCATCGCGCAATCGACCGCGTCCACACCGGCCTCTGATGCTGCCAAAATCGTGGCGCTGGCAATGCCCGCCGTATCATGGGTGTGGAAATGGATCGGCAAACCGACCTCAGATTTCAACGCCTTGACCAACACCCGTGCCTGCGCTGGTTTCAACAATCCGGCCATGTCTTTCAGGCCCAGAACATGCGCGCCTGCGGCCTTCAGTTCCTTACCCATCGCCACGTAATATTTCAGGTCATATTTCGCGCGGTCCGGATCAAAGATATCGCCGGTATAACAGATCGTCCCTTCGCAAACCTTGTTCGCGTCAAGCACCGCGTCCATCGCCACGCGCATGTTTTCGACCCAGTTGAGGCTGTCAAAGACGCGGAACACATCCACCCCGGATTCTGCTGACTGTTTGACAAAGAACTGCACCACGTTGTCAGGGTAGTTGGTGTAGCCAACCCCGTTCGACGCCCGCAGCAACATCTGCGTCATGATGTTCGGCATCCGCTCGCGCAGGTCGCGCAGGCGCTGCCACGGGCATTCCTGCAAGAACCGGTAGGCCACATCAAAGGTCGCACCGCCCCAACATTCCATAGAAAACAACTGCGGCAGGTTGGCGGCATAGGCGGGCGCGACCTTGATCATGTCGTGGCTGCGCATCCGCGTAGCAAGCAATGACTGATGCCCGTCGCGCATCGTGGTGTCGGTGATCAAAAGCTGGCGCTGTTGTCCCATCCAGTCGGCCACGGCCTGCGGGCCTTTCTGCTCTAACAAGTTGCGCGTGCCCATCATCGGTTCTGCACGGTTTGCGGGGGGCTTTGGCGCGCGGATATGAGAGGGCAGGCGCGCATGGCCCTTGGTCTCCGGATGCCCATTCACGGTGATGTCCGCGATATAGGTCAAAACCTTGGTGCCGCGGTCTTTGCGCTTGGTGAACTGGAACAGCTCGGGCGTCTCGTCGATAAATTTGGTGTGGTAGGTGTTGTCCAAAAAGCTGGGGTGGCGCAGCAGGTTCTCGACAAAGGCGATGTTGGTGGACACACCGCGAATACGGAACTCGCGCAGCGCGCGGTCCATGCGCGCGATGGCCAACTCCGGCGTCTGCGCCTTGGCTGTGACCTTGACCAGCAGACTGTCGTAATACCGCGTGATCACGCCGCCGGAATAGGCGGTGCCGCCGTCCAGACGGATGCCCATGCCCGTCGCTTCACGAAACGCCGTGATGCGGCCATAGTCGGGGATAAAGTTGTTCTGCGGGTCCTCGGTCGTGATCCGCGTCTGCAAGGCATGGCCCTGCAACTGGATCTCGGATTGTGAGGCTTTGCCGGTTGCTTCGGCGATGGTCTTGCCTTCGGCAATCAGGATTTGCGCCTGAACAATGTCGATGCCAGTGACTTCTTCGGTGACGGTGTGTTCGACCTGCACGCGCGGGTTCACCTCGATGAAATAGAACTTGTCGTCGGCCATATCCATCAGGAACTCGACAGTGCCCGCACATTCATATCCAACATGGGCGCAAATCTTGCGACCCAGCGCACAAATCTCTGCCCGTTGCTCATCGGTCAGGTAGGGCGCAGGCGCGCGTTCAACGACCTTCTGGTTGCGCCGCTGGACCGAACAATCGCGCTCAAACAGATGGTAAATCTCACCATGCTTGTCGCCCAGTATCTGAACTTCGACGTGGCGCGCCTTCAGGATCATCTTCTCCAGATAACCCTCGCCATTGCCGAATGCGGCCTCGGCCTCGCGGCGGCCCTCCAGCACTTTCTCCTCAAGCTCTTCTTCTTTGTAGATGGGGCGCATCCCGCGCCCACCACCGCCCCAAGATGCCTTGAGCATGAAAGGATAGCCAACTTCGGCCGCTTCTTTCTTGATCGCGGCCATGTCATCGCCCAACACGCCCGTTGCCGGGATCACGGGCACACCCGCCTCCACCGCGACACGGCGCGCTGACGCTTTATCGCCCAATGCGCGCATCGTCTCTGCACGTGGGCCGATAAATGTGATGCCGTTGTTTTCGCAGGCATCTACGAAATCAGGGTTCTCTGAAAGCAATCCATATCCGGGATGGATCGCGTCTGCGCCGCATTCCTTGGCTACGCGAATGATCTCGTCAATGCTCAGGTAGGCCGCAACCGGCCCCAGCCCCTCACCGATGCGGTAGGCTTCATCGGCTTTGAACCGGTGCAGGCCCAACTTGTCCTCTTCGGCATAGACCGCGACCGTCTTTTTGCCCATCTCGTTGGCCGCGCGCATGATGCGAATGGCGATTTCACCACGGTTGGCAATCAGGATCTTTGAAAAGTCAGGCATGGCAGCGGTCCTTTATTCTGGATTTGAGCGCACTGTAGGCATGCCGCAGTGCAGCGCAATACCCACAAACACATATCGCGTTACATTTGTGTAACATTTTTCAGAGCACTTTTGGGCGTGGTCTGCGGCGCAACCTTACCCATATGTTTCCTTACGTCAGTTGAAACGGCGCAGGCAAAGACCGCAGATCACGCGCGCCGATCTGCCCCATATTGGCGCGCATATCTTTGGCAAGAATATCAACAAGATGATCGACACCCTTTGGCCCAAGCGCCCCAAGCGCAAAATGAAATCCCCGCCCCAGCATGACATAATCCGCCCCCGAGGCCAGTGCGCGCAGAATATCAAGGCCGGTTTCAACCCCACTGTCGAAAATCAGGGGCAAGCGTGTCGCGCTGCGGATATCCGGTAACGCCTCGATCGCGGCGGGCGCGGCGTCAAACTGGCGCCCGGCATGGTTGGACACCCAGATCGCATCGACGCCCAGCTTTTCCAACCGCGCAGCATCAAGCGCGCGCAAAACCCCCTTTACGACGAATGGCCCATCCCATGCATCCCGCAGCCATGTGACATAGTCCCAATCAGGTGCCGTACGCAAAAGATAGCCAACATGCGCTGTCGTCGACAGCCCCTTGGTCGCAGCGCTGGCGTATTTGTCCAAACCCCGCATATGCGGCATCCCGCGCTTGGCGGTTTCCCACCCCCACGCCGGACAGGTCGCAATCTGCGCCAACAGACGCGGCGTCAGACGCGGTGGGTTGGTCAAGCCAGATCGCACCTGCCTTTCGCGGCGGCTTGCCGTTGGCACATCCACCGTCAGAATCAATGTTGTGAACCCCGCCGCCTTGGCCCGCGCAAGCATGTCCGCACGGATGTCGGGGTCGCGGGGCGGATACATCTGAAACCACGCATGTTCGCCAATATGCGGGGCCATATCTTCGGGGCTTTGCGTGGCCACGGTCGAGATAGCATACGGAATGCCGTGTGCCGCACCCGCCCGCGCCAGATGCGCCTCAGCGCCGGGCCAGATCAACCCCGACATCCCGATGGGTGCAATTCCGAACGGCAGTGGCATCTTGTGGCCAAAAAGGGTTGTGCTCAGATCAGGCGTGAACTCCCCGTCCAGAACCGAAGGCATCATGCCGATGCGGTCCAATGCATGACGGTTGCGCGCCTTGGTGGCCTCAGACCCGGTGCCACTGTCCAGATATTCCCAAACAAATTTCGGAATACGTTTTTGGGCGCGGGCGCGCAGATCGGCAAGGGCAGGGTAGGTTGCATGTAAATCCATCCGCGCATTTGCGCCCAAGAACCGGGCCTTGTCCAGATGGTTCAAAATGGCAGGCGGGGTGCCCGGTACGACTTTAGAATTTCAGTATTTAAAGCGAAAAGAACCCAAAGTGCCTGCGCTTCTCTTTTCGCTTCAAATACTGAAAAGCAACCGTGCCGCCCGTACCTGCATTTGCGTTGGAACATCTCAAGAACATGGGTTTTCCTTTTTCTGGAATCTGACTAGGTTAGCCGCATGAGCAATTTCGATGAAATGGACGCCTTTGAAGGCGCTTCGCTATCCGCCCGCGCCATGGCCGCGCGCCCGCAGCCCTATCTGGACGGGCTGAACCCTGCCCAACGCGCAGCGGTTGAGCAAATGGACGGGCCGGTTTTGATGCTGGCGGGGGCTGGCACGGGCAAGACCAAGGCCCTGACCACGCGTATTGTGCATCTGATGATGACCGGCCGCGCGCGCCCTAATGAAATCCTTGCCGTCACCTTTACCAACAAGGCCGCCCGCGAGATGAAGAACCGCGTCGGCGCGATGCTGGGCCAGCATGTCGAAGGGATGCCCTGGTTGGGCACGTTCCATGCGATCTGTGTAAAGCTGTTGCGGCGACACGCCGAGTTGGCTGGCCTCAAGTCGAACTTCACCATTCTGGACACCGACGACCAGTTGCGCCTGCTCAAACAGTTGGTAAGCGCGGCAAACATCGACGACAAACGCTGGCCTGCGCGGATGCTGGCGGGCATCATCGACGGCTGGAAAAACCGCGCGCTTACGCCCGACAAGGTGCCAACTGCTGATGCGGCGCTCTACAATCACCGCGGCGCAGAGATTTACGCGCAATACCAGACGCGCCTGAAAGAGCTCAACGCTGTCGATTTTGGCGATTTGCTGCTGCACATGGTGACGATCTTTCAGACCCATCCGGACGTGCTTGAGCAATACCAGCGCTGGTTCAAATATATCCTTGTGGACGAATATCAGGACACCAACGTCGCGCAATACCTCTGGCTGCGCCTGTTGGCCCAGGGCCACAAGAACATCTGTTGTGTCGGCGATGATGATCAGTCGATTTATGGTTGGCGCGGCGCTGAGGTGGGCAACATCCTGCGCTTCGAGACCGACTTTCCCGGCTCGCATGTCGTCAAGCTGGAACAGAATTATCGCTCGACGCCCCACATCCTTGCGGCAGCATCCGGCGTGATTGCGGGCAA
>JAFMHE010000025.1:0-19025 GCA_017854675.1 Paracoccaceae bacterium
TACATCAAAAGTGATGTATTCATCCTTTGGTAAGGTTTGGTGCCTGAATGCGCCTTTAACCGCAGCGGTTGGCGCGACATAGGCCAACTTTTGCAACAATTTCGAGCCGGGAGTGAACCAGATGGACAAGCATATCCATAAAGCGCAAAGTGTGGTGGACATGTCGATTTACAAGCCAGAAACGGGGTATGCTGCGGTCGCGCAAGTAGAAGCCTATTGGAACGCATTGCGGGGCGAAAACCTGCTGCCCAAACGCTCCGAGATTGATCCGCGCGGGATCGAGCGGTCGTTGGAAAACGCCTTTATTCTGGAACGGATCGCACCGGGAATTGCGCGGTTGCGGATCGCAGGCAGTCATTTGAACGATCTGATGGGGATGGAGGTGCGCGGCATGCCGTTGACCGCCCTTTTTACCCCCGCCGCACGTCGCACCATCGCAGATCTGCTTGAGGATGTATTCCAAACACCTGCCACCGCCAAACTGCAACTGACATCTGATGGCAGTTCGGGCCGTCCCGCCCTTGACGCGCGCATGATATTGATGCCGCTGAAAAGCGATCTGGGTGATGTAAGCCGTATACTGGGGTGTCTGGTGGCCAAAGGGGACATGGGCCTTGCCCCGCGCCGCTTTGACATCGCTGAGTTGGACAAGACACGACTGGGCATAAATGCTCATGACGGACCACGCAAAGCGCCCCGGCCTGTACAAACTTTCGCCGCGTCTGGGCAATCCGACACGCAGGGGTTTGCCGAGCCAAAAGCGACATTCGCAGCGCAGTCTGGCGATCATAGTTCAGGGGCAGCAAAGCGACCACCCTACCTGAGATTGGTAAAATCCGACGAGTGATGTCGCGCAAATAACACCTTACAACAAACGACCCTCCAAAGGAAAAGCGCCGTGTGTAATGAAACACACGGCGCTTTTTTATCTGACGGCCCGATCATTCCTAGGCAGTGGCGCGCATAACCTTGCTGTCACGGCGCGTGCTCAGTTCTTCTGCAACAAGGAACGCCAGTTCAAGCGACTGGCTCGCGTTCAGGCGCGGATCACATGCGGTGTGATACCGGTCCGACAGATCCTCGTCTGAGACAGCGCGCACGCCGCCGGTGCATTCGGTCACGTCCTGACCGGTCATCTCGAAATGAACGCCACCGGGTACAGTTCCCTCGGCCGCATGCACGCCAAAGAATTCGCGCACCTCGCGCAGCACGGAATCAAACGGGCGGGTTTTATAGCCGGATGAGGATTTGATCGTGTTGCCGTGCATCGCGTCACAGGTCCAGACGACATTCGCGCCCTCTTCCTGCACTGTCTTGATCAGTCGTGGCAGATGATCCCCCACCGCGCCTGCGCCAAAACGCGCGATCAGGGTCAAACGACCCTCTTCGTTTTTCGGGTTCAGCTTGGCCATCAACAGTTTCAGGTCTTCGCTGGTCATGGTCGGACCACACTTGAGGCCGATGGGGTTCATCACACCACTGGCAAATTCCACATGCGCCCCATCAGGCTGACGTGTGCGGTCGCCGATCCAGATCATGTGACCGGACCCTGCCAACCAATCGCCGGTCATGCTGTCCTGACGGCACAGTGCCTGTTCGTACTCCAACAGTAGCGATTCGTGGCTGGTGTAGAATTCAACCGATTGCAGCGTATGCGCAGTGTCGGAATTGACGCCCGCAGCGGCCATGAAATCCAGCGTGTCAGAAATGCGATTCGCAACTTCGCGATATTTGGAGGCACGGTCGCTGTCGGTAAAGCCAAGCGTCCAGCCGTGCACCTGATGCACGTCGGCATAACCGCCCGTTGAAAACGCCCGGATCAGGTTCAGCGTCGCAGCGGCTTGGGTATAGGCACGCAGCATTTTTTCGGGGTTCGGAATGCGCGCTTCGGGCGTGAAATCCAGATCATTGATAATGTCGCCACGGTAGCTGGGCAGTTCCACGCCATCGACGGTTTCCATGTTCGCCGAGCGAGGCTTGGCAAATTGCCCCGCCATCCGGCCCAGCTTGATCACAGGCACCTTGGCACCATGCGTCAGCACGATCGCCATCTGCAACATCACCTTGAACGTGTCGCGGATCGCGTTTGAACTGAACTGCTCAAAGCTTTCGGCGCAATCGCCGCCCTGCAGCAAAAACGCCTCACCCCGGCCCGCAGCCGCGAGATGTTTCTTCAACCGCCGCGCCTCTCCGGCGAAAACAAGAACCGGATAGCGCGAAAGCTGCGCTTCAACAGCCTCCAAGGCGGCTTGATCTGGATAGTCAGGCATCTGGATCCGCGGTTTCGCGCGCCAGCTTGATGTGCTCCATTCGGTCATTATCGTCTCTCCGGTCCCTTTGCGCTTTGGGTCATCCACGTGTCAGCGCTATCATGGCCCTTTCTATACAAAAGCCTAGCCGCAGTGACCAGAACTCAAATTCCGCCCCTTGACCATGGCTTCGGGGCATGAACATGGTTTCCGCTGGGCCAGCCATGGTTTAAGACTTAAAACGCCCATCAGGCAAATTGAAGGACTAGCGATGTCTGAACAGCGCTCGGCCACACGTATTCCGGTTGACACAGACAAGCCCCGGCGGTTTGTCTTTGCATTGCTCGACCAGTTCAGCCTTTTGTGTTTCGCGACAGCGATCGAGAGCCTGCGCATTGCGAACAGGATGGCAAACCGGCCGCTTTATGAATGGCGCATCGTTGGCGAGGGCGGCGATATCGTCTATTGTTCTGCGGGCACCGGTTTCAAGCTGGACGATGATCTGGAAGAACTCAGCCGTGATGACACCGTTTTTGTGTGCACCGGTATGGACGTTCAGGACGCCACTACCAAAAAGGTCATTGGCTGGCTGCGCCGCGAGGCCCGCAAGGGTCTGAAAGTCGGCGGATTGTGCACAGGCGCCTATACCCTTGCCAAGGCAGGTTTGCTGGATGGCAAGAAGGCCACGATCCATTGGGAAAATCAGGACAGCTTTGCCGAGGAATTCGAAGAGGTGAATCTGACGAAGTCTGTTTTCGTTGTAGACGGGAACCGGATGACGACGGCGGGCGGCACGTCCTCAATCGACTTGATGCTGAAACTGATTGCCGATGATCACGGCGAAGACTTGGCAAATCTGGTCGCCGATCAGTTGATCTATTCCTCCATCCGGACCGATCAGGACACCCAGCGCCTGAGCGTGCCGACACGCATCGGCGTGCGTCATCCCAAGCTGAGCCAGGTCATCCAGATGATGGAAAGCAACATCGAAGAACCGATGAGCCCCTCTATCCTTGCACGCGACGTGGGCATGTCCACCCGCCAGCTTGAGCGTCTGTTCCGGCGCTATCTGAACCGCTCGCCAAAGCGCTACTATATGGAATTGCGCCTGCAAAAAGCCCGCAACCTGCTGATGCAAACCGATATGAGCGTGATCAACGTTGCATTGGCCTGCGGTTTTGCATCACCGTCGCATTTCTCCAAGTGCTACCGGGCGCATTACGACACGACGCCCTACCGCGAACGCGGAAGCCACGCGGCGCGTCTGTCAATCTGAGCCGGCGGCACGTCAAGGATCTACCCATCATCGCAGTGCGTTAGAAACACGTCTGCTATCGTGCGGGAATGATCCGGTAGACGCTATCATTGCCCACAGAAATGAACCAGATCGCACCGTCAGGCCCTTCGACGATATCGCGCACGCGCAGGGTCTCATCGGTCTGGATTTGCTGCACTTCGGTCAGCGGATCACCCTCAAGCCGCGCAATATAGTCGAACTTGAGCGATCCAACAAATATATCCCCCTTCCATTCCGGAAAAAGCGCGCCGGAATAGACCAGCAACCCGGAGGGCGCGATGGAAGGGTCCCAATAAAGCTTTGGCTGTTCCATCCCGTCGCGCGCTGTGCCAGTGCCGATCTTGCCGCCAGAATAATGCCGTCCATACGATATCTCGGGCCAGCCATAATTCGCAGCTTTGCGCACCAGATTAACCTCATCTCCGCCCCGCGCGCCATGCTCTGACAGCCACAGATTGCCCGCCAGATCGAGGCCCGCACCCTGCGCATTGCGGTGGCCGAAAGACCATATTTCGGGCTGAATGCCAGCCTGACCAACAAACGGATTGTCGCGCGGCACACTGCCATCGCGGTTCACACGGATCACGCTGCCGTTATGCACGCTGCGGTCTTGGGCAGAGGGGCGGTCGCCGCGATCCCCGATGGTCAGGAACAATGTGCCGTCCGGTGCCTCCACCACGCGGCTGCCAAAATGCCGCCCGCCGCTGCTGCCCGGTGCCATGGCAAACAACTCGGTCACGTTCTCGAGCCGCCTCCCGTCGTCAGACAGGCGCGCACTGACCAGTGCCGTGCCGCTGCCCTGGCCTTGCCGTTTGGCGTAAGTCAAAAACAGCTCGCCGGTGCGCGCAAAATCTCGGGCAATTGTCACATCCAGCAAACCACCCTGCCCGTCATCGGCAACTTCGGGCACACCCTGCACCTCTATGCGCCCACTAAGGTGTTGCAAGATCAATTCGCCGCTGCGTTGAGTGATCAGGATGCTGCCATCCGGCAAAGGCGCGACCGCCCAAGGCTCTGACAGACCGGTGACGACCGGCTCAATCTTGAACCGCGTTTGCGCTTGGGATACGTCCGGCAACAGACTGGCCGATGCTGCTGCCAACAATACTACAGCAGTTTTCGCGAGAATGTTCATTTGGCGCGCTCCTGAGTCCATGAGAGGTTAGATTTCAAGATATAACATCGCGCGCATATTTCCAGAATACTGCACTGCGGCCCAATCTACCCCGCGCTATAACGCCAAAATCCGCTTTTCTTTTTGGAAATCATTGCCTAGGCTTTCCGGCGAACATCATGTTCCAATATGGGAGATACCAAATGAAAAAGATGCTTATGGCCACAACGGCTGCAGCACTGATGGCCACTACGGCGATGGCCGACGGCCACTTGAAAGAAGTAAAACTCGGCGTTCTGTTCGGCTTTACCGGTCCGATTGAATCGCTGACCGGCCCGATGTCTGCGGGTGCAGAAATGGCGATGAAAGAAGTCACCGACAGCGGCAAGCTGTTTGATGGCGCGATCGTCACATCCTTGCGTGCCGACGGCGGGTGCATCGACAACGGCATGGCCACAGCCGGTGCCGAGCGTCTGATCGCCGAAGGCATCAACGGTCTGGTTGGCGCGGATTGTTCCGGTGTAACGGGTGCGGTTTTGCAGAACGTCGCCATTCCAAATGGCATGGTGATGATTTCGCCATCAGCCACATCGCCCGGTCTGTCCACGATGGAAGACAACGGCTTGTTCTTCCGCACATCCCCGTCTGACGCACGCGAAGGTCAGGTCATGGCAGAGATCCTCGTCGAGCGTGGCGTGAAATCCATCGCGTTGACCTACACCAACAACGACTACGGCAAGGGTCTGGCAGACGCCATTGAATCCTCGTTCAAAGCGGTTGGTGGTGAAGTCACAATCGTCGCTGCACACGAAGACGGCAAAGCCGATTACTCTGCCGAAGTGGGCGCGCTGGCCTCTGCCGGTGGTGATCTGCTGGTCGTGGCGGGCTATCTTGACCAAGGTGGTGCGGGCATCATCAAATCCGCGCTGGACGCAGGTGCATGGGAAACATTCGGTTTGCCCGGCGGCATGATCGGTGAGAACCTGCCAAAGACAATCGGCCCGGATCTTGACGGCTCATACGGCCAGATCGCCGGTTCCGAAGGCAACGGCATCGACGCATTGGTAGCGATGGCGGGCGACGCATTTGATGCGACATCCCCGTACACGCCCGAAGCCTATGACGCAGCGGCATTGTTCCTGCTGGCGATGCAGTCGGCGAACTCCGTAGATCCGGCTGATTACAAAGATCACATCCTGACAGTCGCAAACGCACCGGGCGAAAAAATCTATCCCGGCGAATTGGGCAAAGCGCTTGATCTGATCAAAGCCGGCACAGACATCGACTATGTCGGAGCCTCCGCGGTTGAACTGATCGGACCCGGCGAATCTGCGGGCACCTACCGCATGATCGAAGTCAGAGACGGCAAGAACGAAACCATTGGTTTCAAATAAACCAATCTAAACAATATGATGCAGCCCGTACTTTGTGCGGGCTGTATTGTCATAATAAGATCGAAAATGATCACGCGACCGCAAATGCGGCGCAGACGGGGATGAAGACATGGTGCAAGATCGTGAACACATGATCGTCGTGGAAGACGTGCATAAACACTTTGGCGGTTTTCATGCGGTAGATGGCGCGTCTATGACGATTGATCGCGGGTCCATTACCGGCTTGATCGGGCCAAATGGAGCGGGAAAAACCACTCTTTTCAACGTGATCGCGGGCGTTCTTAAACCCACTTCGGGCCGTGTTTTTATGGATGGCGAGAACATCACCGGCATCCCGCCGCATGACCTGTTTCACAAAGGTCTTCTGCGCACTTTCCAGATTGCCCATGAATTCCATTCCATGACCTGCCGCGAGAACTTGATGATGGTGCCGGGCGGCCAGTCGGGTGAGACATTGTGGAACACTTGGTTTGGCCGCAAGCGCATCGCGGACGAAGAACGAGCGCTGCGGGCCAAGGCAGATGAGGTGCTGGAATTCCTGACTGTTGAACACCTTGCCGATCAAAAGGCGGGTCAAATCTCGGGCGGACAGAAAAAGCTGCTGGAACTGGGCCGCACCATGATGGTGGACGCCAAGATCGTATTCTTGGACGAGGTCGGTGCCGGCGTGAACCGAACCCTGCTCAATACCATCGGCGATGCGATTATCCGCCTGAACAAGGAACGCGGGTATACCTTTGTCGTGATCGAACACGATATGGATTTCATCGGGCGTCTGTGTGATCCGGTCATCTGTATGGCCGAGGGTCATGTTCTGGCCACCGGCACGCTGGATGAGATCAAGGCGAACGAACAGGTGATCGAGGCCTACCTTGGCACCGGTCTCAAGAACAAAGCCAAGGTGGGCGCGTGAGCATTGCTTTGCGCAGTGCGGTTTTCGGTTTGGCGGTTACCCTGCCCCAAGCCGGTTTCGCCTGCGCACAGTTGAGCCAGAATGTATGGATGTGCGCGCGTGGCACGCCATGGGAAACCGCGACGTGGGACCAATTCGGGGACGGTGCAACGATCCTGATGCAGGACTTCATCTTTGACTTTAACGAAGATTTTCCCGGTCAGGAATCCGCCGATGATCTGACGACATTGGAAGAGCAATACACGTTCTTTGCCGCGTTCCAGAAAGACAATTACGATGACCACACTTTGCTGCCACAGGTCATCCGCGTCGACACGCTTGAGACAGATCATGCGTCAGCCTACCGGGTTGTACAGCGGTCGACCTCGCTTTGGGATGGGCATAAATATCTCGAAACCGCGATCATCGCGCAGGTCGGAACGCACCGGATTTTGCTGAACTTTGAAGGCCCGGACGACATGCCGCTGTCTGTTATGGATGCAGAGACCGAAAACGTCCTGTCGTTCTTGCGTGACACTTGCGCAGACCCTGTGTCGTGCGCTGAAGACTATGAATGGCCCCCTACGGCCCCGTTGAAAGAAGAGTAAAATGAGCGATCCTTACGGCGACCGTGGTAACAAGGACCTGTCGGTGGGCAATGCCGCAGGTCAAGGCAGTGTGATGCCCAAATCAGGTGGCAAAAGCCATCCGTCGCCCGGCGGTCCCTTTCTGGTCGGCCAGAACATGACGGCAGGTTATGGCAACGGGCCTGACATTTTGCACGATTGCACCATTGCTGTGGACAAGGGCGAAATTGCCGTGATCGTGGGCCCCAACGGTGCGGGTAAATCGACGGGAATGAAGGCGGTCTTTGGCATGCTCGACATGCGCAAAGGGCATGTGAAACTGGACGGTGAGGATATCACCGACCTCAGCCCGCAGGCGCGTGTGGCCAAGGGGATGGGTTTTGTGCCGCAAACCTCCAATATTTTCACGTCGATGACCGTGGAAGAGAACCTGGAGATGGGCGCGTTTATCCGCACCGATGATTTCAGCGATACTTTGGCGCAAGTCTATGACCTGTTCCCGATCCTTAAGGAAAAACGCCTGCAAGCCGCCGGTGAATTGTCGGGCGGTCAGCGCCAGCAGGTCGCCGTGGGCCGCGCGTTGATGACGCAGCCCAAAGTTTTGATGCTGGATGAACCGACAGCCGGTGTGTCGCCGATCGTGATGGATGAGTTATTTGACCGGATCATCGAGGTTGCACGGACCGGCATCCCGATCCTGATGGTGGAACAGAACGCCCGCCAAGCGCTTGAGATTGCAGACAAAGGGTATGTTTTGGTGCAAGGGGCTAATGCGTATACGGGGACGGGCAAGGAACTGCTGGCCGATCCCGAAGTGCGTAAGAGCTTCTTGGGGGGTTGATGTGACAATTGGATTGATCAGCAGTCTAACCTTGGCAGCAGCGGTGCTCGTGAATGCGGATGACGGCAGTCCGAGAACCCCCATAGCGACATGTTTGTTAGTTTCGCGACCGGCAGGCGTTAGCAATGACTTTATAGCGGAGGCCGCCATTTTAGGTGACCTTAGCAAACCAGTGTTGATCCTTTCGGGGTCTCATAAGGACCCCGATCCGCAGATGCGGGTTGCATCAATAGAACGTACCTACGTTCTGGAAATGATTCCCCAAAGCTGGGAACACTCTTACCGCTTTGATGCAGAGGGCACATCGGGGTTATTCAGTTGGGACTACCGCGGTAAGGCAGCGATGGCGCTTCATATTCAAACCGCTGATGGAATGTACTTTGAACATTACACCGGCAACTGCAGGGACGTCTGGTAATGGATCTTCTAAACGCACTCATCGCTTTCCTGAACTACGTGTTCGTTCCCGGCGTCGCATATGGCTCGCAACTCGCCCTCGGCGCGTTGGGTGTCACGCTGGTCTATGGCATCTTGCGGTTCTCGAACTTTGCCCATGGTGACACGATGGCGCTGGGCGCGATGGCGACCGTGTTGATCACGTGGCTGTTCCAAAGCTGGGGCATATCGTTGGGGCCATTGCCCACGGCGCTGCTTGCCCTGCCTTTCGGGATTTTGGCCTGTATCGGGTTGTTATTGTTTACAGACCGTTACGTGTACCGGTTCTATCGCGAAAAAAAGGCGAAACCGGTGATCTTGGTGATCGTCAGCCTTGGTATTACGTTTATTTACAACGGGGTGACGCGGTTCATCATCGGACCGGATGACCAGAACTTTTTCGATGGGGAACGCTTCATCATTTCCGCGCGCGAATTCAAGCGCTCGACGGGGCTGGAAGAAGGATTGTCGTTCAAAACGACCCAGGGCATCACGATTATCACCGCCGTCATCGTGGTTATTGCGCTGTTCTGGTTTCTGAATAAAACGCGCGCCGGCAAGTCGATGCGCGCCTATTCCGACAACGAGGATCTGGCGCTTTTGTCTGGCATCAACCCTGAGCGTGTTGTGATGATCACATGGATCATCGTCGCCTCCCTCGCCACCATTGCCGGGGTGCTTTACGGCCTTGATAAGTCATTCAAACCGTTCACGTACTTCCAGCTTTTGCTGCCGATCTTTGCTGCGGCAATCGTCGGGGGGCTTGGCAACCCCTTGGGGGCCATTGCGGGCGGTTTTGTGATCGCCTTTTCGGAAGTGACGATCACCTACGCCTGGAAGAAAGTTCTGGTTTATCTGATGCCTGAAAACCTTGAACCTTCGGGCCTCGTCCAACTGCTCAGCACGGATTATAAGTTCGCGGTCAGCTTTGTGATCTTGTTGATCGTGCTGCTGTTTAAACCCACAGGTCTTTTCAAGGGGCAATCGGTATGAACGGGACGCTCAAAAATACGATGTTGTTTGGCATCATTGCACTGATGATCATTTATGTGGGCCTTGTCCAAAGCTGGAACTCGGCTTTGTTGATCGTCGCGATGGGGTTGATTTCATCCATCATGGCGCTTGGCGTGAACCTGCAATGGGGCTTTGCGGGGCTGTTCAATGTCGGCATCATGGGGTTTGTGGCGCTTGGTGGTCTGGCGGCTGTCCTAATCGGCATGCCACCAACCGAAGGCGGGTTTGCCGCTGGTGGTATGGGGATCATCGGGGCGTTGTTGTTGGGCGCTGGTACGATCCTTGCGGCGATTCAGGTGATGAAGCGGATGGACCACGGCTGGCCGCGCACGATTGCCGTCATCGCGGTTCTGATCATTGGGTTTTTCCTGTTCAGGGGCCTTCTGGACCCGGCAGCCGAACGGATCGAAGAGATTAATCCGGCGCAGACCGGGTATCTGGGTGGTCTGGGTCTGCCGGTTCTCATCGCCTGGCCCGTCGGCGGGCTGTTTGCGGCGGGGGCGGCGTGGGTCATTGGCAAGACGGCACTGGGTCTGCGGTCCGATTATCTGGCAATCGCGACGCTTGGCATTGCAGAGATCATCATCGCCGTTCTCAAGAACGAGGACTGGCTGACGCGCGGTGTGAAGAACGTGATCGGCGTACCCCGCCCGGTGCCATTCGAGGTCGATCTGCAGAACTCCGCCGCCTTTGTGGAACGTGCGGCCGGGCTTGGCTTTGACCCGGTGGAAGGCTCCACGCTTTGGGTGAAGGTCCTCTATATTGCCTTGTTTGCCACCGTGCTGCTGATCCTGATGTGGATGGCACAACGGGCGCTGCATTCCCCTTGGGGGCGGATGTTGCGCGCGATCCGGGACAATGAAGTCGCAGCAGAGGCAATGGGCAAAGACGTCAAAGCGCGACATTTGCAGGTGTTTATCCTAGGCTCTGCGATTTGCGGCGTTGCGGGTGCGATGATGACGACGATGGACGGTCAGTTGACACCGGGCACGTATCAGCCTTTGCGCTTTACCTTTTTGATCTGGGTGATGGTGATTGTCGGTGGGTCCGGCAACAATCTGGGATCGGTCCTTGGCGGGTTCCTGATCTGGTTCTTGTGGGTTCAGGTCGAACCGATGGGCCTGTGGTTGATGAACCTGATCACATCCGGCATGGCGGAAGGGTCGGCCTTGAAGGATCATCTGATCGAATCTGCGGCGCACATGCGGTTGCTGACGATGGGGATGGTGTTGTTGTTGGTGCTGCGGTTCAGCCCGCGCGGGTTGATCCCGGAAAAATAGGGCATCCATTCGGCGGATGCGCGGGTGGTAACGCCTGCGCAGAGGTATTTAGAGCCAAAAAGAAAGGGGGGTCGGTGGCTCCCCTTTCGCGTGGTGTATGTCGCCAGGCTTGTGTTCTAGCGTCCTTTGAACAGGCCACCCAGAATTCCCCGAACGATGCGTCGCCCTGTGGTGCCTTTCAGTTCCTTGATGACAACTTGCGCGATTGCAGCGCCGAACCCTTCTTGGGATTTGCGTGCCGGGGGCCGGGATGTCGACCGCGAAACGCCTTTGCCCGCATAGCGCCGCGCACTGTTGAATTCCCGTAAAGACGGTGTGGCAATCTCTTCGGCCACAGCTTCGGCGGCTTCGGCTTCGGCCGCTGCTGCATCGGCGCGTTTGCGCAGGATTTCAAAGGCAGATGTCCGATCAAGGCGTTCGTCATATTTTCCCGCCATCGGTGACACTGCCATCAGCGCATTGCGTTCGGCCACGCTGATCGGACCCAGATGCGAGGACGGGGGCCGGATCAGCGTCCGCTCGACCACGCCGGGCACACCTTTTTTCTGCAAAAACGACGTGACTGCTTCGCCGACACCCACTTCACGGATCGCTTCTTCGGTATCGAATGCCGGGTTCTCGCGGTAGGTTTCGGCCGCCATGCGCAGTTCCTTGCGGTCCCTGGCGGTGAATGCCCGCAGCGCATGTTGCACGCGGTTGCCAAGCTGTCCGAGGATGTCATCGGGCACATCCGCCGGGTTCTGTGTGATGAAATACACGCCCACACCCTTTGACCGGATCAGGCGCGCGACCTGCTCGACCTTGTCGACCAGCGCCTTGGGCGCGTCGTCAAACAAGAGATGCGCCTCATCGAAAAAGAAGACCAGTTTGGGTTTATCGGGGTCGCCAACTTCGGGCAGTTCCTCGAACAGCTCTGACAGCAGCCACAACAGGAAAGTCGCATAGAGTTTCGGCGCACCCATCAACTGGTCGGCGGCCAATATGTTGATCACACCGCGGCCATCTGTGTCTGTGCGCATCAGATCGGAAAGCGCCAGTGCAGGCTCTCCAAACAGGTCCGCCGCACCTTGGTTTTCCAACACCAGAAGACGGCGCTGGATGGCACCGACAGACGCGGCAGAGACATTGCCGTAGCGCAATGCCAGCTCTTTGGCGTTCTCCCCGATCCAGACCAGCAATGCCTGTAGATCCTTAAGATCCAGCAGCGGCAGACCGTCTTCGTCTGCTACACGAAAGGCGATGTTCAGGATGCCTTCCTGGGCTTCGCTCAGGCTGAGGAGTTGCGACAAAAGCAGGGGGCCCATTTCAGAAACGGTGGTGCGCACAGGGTGGCCCTGTTTGCCGTAAAGGTCCCAGAACGTGACCGGAAAAGCGCCATAAGCATAGTCATCAAACCCGATTTTGGCGGCCCGCTCGGTGAAGGGGCCGTGCAGCTTGTGGGTGTCACTACCGGCTTTAGCCAGCCCCGACAGATCACCTTTGACGTCAGACAAGAATACCGGCACACCTTGGGCGGCGAACCCCTCGGCGAGGATCTGCAGTGTCACGGTCTTGCCGGTGCCGGTAGCCCCCGCAATCAACCCGTGGCGGTTGGCATAGCCAATGTTCAAAAATTGCCCGGTGGCGTAGTCGGGTCCGCCGCCGCCGATAAAGATGTCTTTGGTCATGGGGTCCCCTTCGGATCACTCTTGCCGGTGAGCATACAAAGTTAACCTTTTTGCGCCATAGTCGAATTATGCCGGGGTCCAGATGTCCTTTTGGCCCGGTGTATTTCCTCCCTGTCAGACTTACCGCGCCTTCGGGCGCGGTTTTTTTAACTCTTTGATCAAATGTCATAAAAATCTTGTTTTCGGTCGCTTTCGGTCCCAAATTTAAGTTGACCGACGCATGCTGTTTACGTAACGTTTGCTCAGAAGTCGGCAAAGTCCGACGGGGAGAAAGAAATGAAAAAGGGGATGCACCGGTATCCCCTTTTTCTTTTGTGTGAACCCGTGCAAAAATCTGGGCGGAAAACTGCCGCGTACAGGGATTAATTCCGCCTGCACACGCTGACAAGCCACAGACCCCGTGTTAAGCAATCTTTAGAAACAATGCGGATTTGAGAATACCCATGAGTAATTTTTTAAAGGCGCTGCCTTTCATCGCTGCCGTGACGCTGTTCGCGCCTGTCGCAAGTCTTGCACAGACCACAGCAGACGGCACGGCGCCCAAGATCGAAGACCAGCTCAGCCTTGGTGACGACACCGAAGCGGCGTCTGAATTGGGCCAGCCTTATACACGCGAAACCATCGGTGCGTGGGAAATGCGCTGTATCAAGACCGAAGGCGAGACCGATCCGTGCCAGATGTATCAGCTTCTGGATGATGGTGAGGGTGCACCGGTTGCCGAAGTTTCTTTGTTCCGCCTGCCCGGCGGTGGCAAGGCCGAAGCAGGTGCAACAATCATTGTTCCGCTTGAAACCGCCCTGCCCCGACAGTTGAGCGTTGCGGTCGATGGCGGCAAGGCGCGCCGCTATCCGTTCGCGTTCTGTAACCCTGTCGGCTGTTATGTTCGGCTTGGCCTGACGCCCGATGACATCGCGGCATTCAAGCGCGGCAAAGAAGCGACGATCACGATTGTTCCGGCCCTTGCCCCAGATCAGACCGTTGATCTGAAGCTGTCTCTGACAGGATTTACGGCCAGCTATGATCAGGTGTCCGTTCTGGACCAGTAAAACGAAACAACAACGCATAATTTGAAAGGCCGCCTCAAAGGGGTGGCCTTTCTCTGTTTTGGATGGCTATCAGACGCGCCGCAGCGCGATCACGGCGTTCATGCCGCCAAAGGCAAAGGCGTTGCTCAGCGCGACATCGACCTTGGCATCGCGGGCTTCATTC
Source organism: Paracoccaceae bacterium (assembly GCA_017854675.1). Taxonomy (GTDB): domain Bacteria; phylum Pseudomonadota; class Alphaproteobacteria; order Rhodobacterales; family Rhodobacteraceae; genus Sulfitobacter. The sequence continues at coordinate 13,980 of JAFMHE010000025.1, forward strand.
GGCACAACATCAAGCGCGCATTCAGGGTCGGGTTCCTGATAGCCGATGGTGGGGGCAATCACACCGTCACGCAGCGCCATGATGCAGGCCAACAATTCCACAGCGCCGGTGCCGCCGATCAAATGGCCATGCATCGACTTGGTAGAGCTGATCATCAGATTATCCGCATGCGGCCCGAAAACATCCGCCACCGCTGCGCATTCGGTTTTGTCATTCGCCGCCGTGCCGGTGCCATGCGCGTTGATATAGCCCACCGCATCGCCGCTGATCCCGGCATCTTGCAAGGCACCTGCCATTGCGCGCGCGGCGCCCGCTTTGGACGGCATCACGATATCGCTTGCGTCCGATGACATGGCAAATCCTGCGACCTCACACAGGATGTCGGCACCTCGCGCGCGCGCGTGTTCGTATTCCTCAAAGACAAAGATACCCGCACCCTCGCCTTGAACCATACCGTTGCGGTTCGCCGAAAACGGGCGGCAGGCGTCGCGGCTCATCACGCGCAGCCCTTCCCATGCTTTGACGCCGCCAAAGCACAGCATGCTTTCCGACCCACCCGTTACCATCGCCGGTGCCATGCCCGAGCGCACCATTGAAAACGCCTGCGCCATCGCGTGATTGGAGGACGCGCAAGCCGTTGATACCGTGAACGAAGGCCCTTTGAGGTTCCATTCCATGCTGACGTGGCTGGCGGCGGCGTTGTTCATTAGTTTGGGCACGACAAAGGGATGCACGCGGTTTTTGCCCTCTTCATAGACGGCGCGATAATTGTCGTCCCATGTTGATACACCGCCCCCCGCAGTGCCAAGGACAACGCCGGATTTCGCGGCAAGTTCGCCAGAAAAGACCAGCCCGGATTGTTCAATTGCTTCGCGCGCTGCGGCCAGCGTGAACTGTGTGAAACGATCATAAAGCGACATCTGCTGGCGGTTATAGCGGCCTTCGGCCTCAAACCCGCGGACCTGCCCGCCGATCTGGATTTGCAGACGCTCCACATCCCGAAACACCAGTTGGCCGATGCCGCAGACCCCTTCGCGCATCGCGGCGAGGGTGGCATCAACGGAATGGCCCAATGCGTTGATGGTGCCGGCGCCGGTGATGACGACACGCTTCATCCGGTTATGCCTGTTCGGCCTTCAACCGTTCGATGCCTGCGATGATTGTCGCCACGGTAGAGATATCAAAATCGGATGAGGTCGGGTCATTGGCGTTGAACGGGACATTGATGTCAAACGCCTCTTCAATCGCAAAGATGCTCTCGACCAGCCCAAGACTGTCGATGCCAAGGCTTTCGGGCGTGCTGTCAAGGGTCACGTCGGACGGCTCAAGCAAAGCTTGTTCAGCGATGATGGCGATGACCTGATCTGTGATGCTCATGGCGATATCCTTGGCAATAGCGTTGAGGCTGACTTAGTCATCCCCACCCGGTTTGAAAACCGTCTTTCGCAATTCTGCGACCTCACGCAGCAGCCGTGGCAGGCGGCGCAGCGCCTTGTATTGCTCCACCTGCTTGTCCATCTGCGTGGCAGGATAGCCCAGCATGGTCCGGCCCGCGGGTACATTCGACATCAGCTTGGTGCCGCCCCCCGCAATCACGCCGTCACCAACAAAGATGTTGTCGTTCACCCCGCATTGCCCACCCAGCACCACGTTGTTGCCAATCACGGCAGAGCCCGCGATGCCCACCTGTCCGCAGATCAGGCAATTGTCGCCGATAACCACGTTGTGGCCCATGTGGACCTGATTATCGAGCTTGGTATTATTGCTGATTTTGGTGTCGCGGATGGTGCCATAGTCAATCGTGCACCCCATCCCGATTTCGACATCGTCGCCAATGCTGATACCGCCCAGCGAATGGATGCGAATCCACGGCTGCGCCGCTGCCTGCCCCTGATCGCCAAGGGTTCTTCGGGCAGATTCAACCGTTGATGGTTCTGCCGTCACAAAGGAAAATCCGTCGCCACCAATCCGCGCACCCGGCTGGATGATGACCCGTGCACCAACGCGGACGCGGGCCCCGATGCTGACCTGTTCACGCAAGTATGCGCCTTCGCCCAATGTGGCGTCCACACCGATGAAACAATGGGGCCCGATGATGGAACCTGCGCCAATAACCGCACCGGCAGAGATAATCGCCAAAGGCCCGATTGAAACGCCGGCGCCAATGGTCGCCGTCGGATCAATGATCGCAGATGGATGGATGCCTGTCGCAAACCCCTGCCCTCTGTCCAGCATCGCGGTGACACCGGACATTGCATAGCGGGGCCGCGCGGGCATAATCGCCGCCTGTAGCCCCAAGGCCTGCCAATCGGTGCCTTCGGCAAGCATAGCAACGACAGCAGCACCCTCGCTCAGGCGCGCCGCATAGGTCGCGGACATGGCAAGCGCCATATCTTGGGGACCGGCGTCCTGCGGTTCCGCTGCACCGGCAATGGTCAAAGTGAGGTCACCAAACGCCGCCGCCCCAAGGGCCTCGGCAATCTGCGCTACGGTATAGGTCATGCGGCACCCCTTGTTGGCGTGCCGCAACGATTACCCTTGATACGCGTTCAGTGCCACCCCTTCGCGCACCAGCGCATCCCAGATTTTGGCATCGCGTCCATAGATGTCGGCGCGGTATTCCGTGTGGCCGCGCGCATTGGTCACGGCAGTGCGGTAAATCAGGTGGACCTGCACCGGCTCATCCAGATTTACCCGTGTCTCGCGGCCTGTGTTCAAGACGCGTTTGAACGCCCCTTCGGGATCGTCGGTCTGTTTTGCAAGCAGCGCGTAAGCAAATTCAAACGGCTCCGCCAGACGCACGCAGCCATGGCTGAACGCACGGACATCGCGGGCAAACAGGCTTTTGGCGGGGGTGTCATGCAGGTAGATATTGTATTTGTTGGGGAACATGAATTTCACCAGACCCAAGGCATTCCTGGTGCTGGGCGGTTGGCGCATGCTGTAGGGAAAGCTGCGCGCGGAATATTGGCTGAAATTCACGGCACCGCGGTTCACGACACGGCCCCGGCTATCGGTGATTTCAATGTGGCTGGCGGCGTTGCGGTTGCGTTTGAGCGCGGGCAGGTATTCGCCGGTCACAATAGAGCGTGGCACATACCAGCTGGGATTGATCACCATATGCGTCATCACATCCGAAAATTCGGGCGTCGGGCGGTCTTCGGTGCGCGCGCCAACCACGGACCGCGTACGGAACGTGATTTTGCCATCGTCGATTATCTTGGCTGAAAAATCGGGGATATTGACCAGAATATGCCGTTTGCCGCGCTCGGTGTTGAACCACCGCTCCCGCTCAAGCGCGACGAACACCGATTGCAGGCGCTGCTCCACACCGACGTTGATCTGTTTCATGGTTTCGCCACCGGCGACACCATCGTCATTCAGGCCATGGGCGATCTGGAACTGCTGCACGGCATCCTGAATGGCACGGTCATAGGTGCGCGTGTTGGTCCGTTCAAGATAATCCATCGCAATCAATCGGTTGCGCAGCGCAATGACGGCATTGCCACTATCGCCCGGCCTCAAAGCCTCAGCAGGCACCGTTGCGCCCCAACCGCCAGAGGCCAAAAGGCGCTCCATCTCGACCTTTTCTTTCAGCAGGGCGTTGTATTCCATGCTGCGCGGCGGCAGCGCGCGGAAAAAGCTGGCCGGTTTGTCAGTGACGATGCTTTTAAGCGTTTCAGTGCGGTCACGGTAGTCGATGGTGCGAACGATGCCCGGATCAATGCGGTTCGGGATCAACACGCCTGTCTGGATGTCGCGCGCATACTTTAGAAAGACGCGGCTCATCTCGACTTCGGCCATGCCACGGTCCCGCGGTGTGCGCACCGCAGCCAGCATCGCCATCAACGCGTCAGGATCATAGCGACCATTCGGCAGGCCATGTGCGGTTGCAGTTTTAAGCGCCTTGAGCAATTCAGCGCGCCGGTTGCGGTCGTCTTCGCCTGCCCCGGTCCAGATCGGGCTGAACCCGTTGGCGCGGTAGAAGGCGGCGATGTCGTCATCGCGCGATGCGGCCTCTGCAACCGCTTGTTTGAATGCTGTAACCTGCGCTGTCGCAGGTGCGGGTGTCATATTCAGGGCCGCAGCCACCAGAACGGCGGATGCCAAACCGAAGGCGCGTCTTTTTATTATGCTGCTCATGCTCATACCTCGGATAAATCTGCAAACTAAAGATACTTTGCCTGACCATTTCACATGGCGTGTCAAAGTCCATTCACAACTCTGACAGAAATGACCAAGACGGCTTCTGTGATGTTGAAAAATCACGCAAAACCGGGCGCGCCAAAATCTGAGCGATGTATTGGCAAAAAATTGCCTAAATTTGTAGAGTCATAGGGGCGGATGGATTCAGGTCTTGGAGGTAGAATTTTGCTATGCCATACAAACACCACATCTGGGGATGTAATTTGAGGGTTATGTAACATCATGGCCACAGTGGCGACCACAATCGCCGAGGCAGACGCAGATCAGGCAGAATCGGGACAGTAGACTTATGACTAGCAACAGCTCAACGGGACTTACCCGGCGCGCCCTTCTTGGTGCATTCGCCGCAACGGCAGTCGCTGCCGCACCGACATTCTCGAACGCAGCAGGCTTTTTACGCGGCGCCGGTGATATCAGACGCATCCGCATGTATTCCGGACGCACCGGTGAACGGATCGACATGATCTATTGGATCGAAGGTCAATACATCAAAGACGCTGTGAAAGAAGTGAACTTTTTCATGCGCGACTGGCGGACCAATGGTGTCAAATCCATGGACCTGCGTACAGTTGATATCATGGCTGCATCGCACAACCTGCTGGATGCCACTGAACCTTACATGTTGCTATCGGGCTACCGCAGCCCGCAAACGAACGCGATGTTGCGGTCCCGCTCGCGCGGCGTTGCCAAAAACTCGCTCCATATGAAAGGACAGGCAGCCGATCTGCGTTTGTCCTCCCGCTCTGTCAGCCAGATTTCCAAGGCGGCAATCGCCTGCCATGGTGGCGGTGTCGGTCGCTACTCGGGTTCTAACTTTGTCCATATGGACTGCGGCGTGGT
>JAFMHE010000025.1:19289-23019 GCA_017854675.1 Paracoccaceae bacterium
GTGAATGCTAGATTTAATCGTCAGACAGGCCAATTTGCCCGACGGACGAGGACCGGTCGACTTGGGCGTTCAAGGCCGCCAGATTGTCGATATTGCACCCCGAATTGACGCCGCCGCCCACCATGAAATCGACGCGACCGGCAGGTTAGCCGCCCCGCCTTTTGTCGATCCGCATTTCCACATGGACGCCACGCTTAGCCTTGGAAACCCGCGGTTGAATGTCTCTGGCACACTGCTCGAAGGGATCGCCCTATGGGGCGAATTGAAACCCCTGCTCACGCCAGAGGCGGTGATGGAACGGGCGTTGCGCTATTGCGATCTGGCGGTTTCCCAAGGCCTGCTGTCGATCCGCAGCCACGTGGATGTTTGCGATGACAATTTAACGGCAGTCGAGGCCTTGATCGAGGTGCGCAAGCAGGTCGCACCTTATATTGATCTGCAACTTGTCGCCTTTCCGCAGGACGGTCTATATCGCTCTGCGACTGCAGAGGCGAACCTGCTGCGGGCATTGGACATGGGCGTCGATGTCGTTGGTGGCATTCCGCATTTTGAACGCACGATGGAGGACGGCGCGCGGTCGGTAAAGCGTTTGTGCCAGATTGCGGCAGAGCGCGATCTGATGCTGGACCTGCATTGCGACGAGAGCGATGATCCGATGTCGCGCCACGTCGAGACGCTGGCAGCAGAGTCGACGCGCCTTGGTATCGGCGCGCGCGTGGTCGCAAGCCACGTCACCGCGATGCATTCCTATGACAATTACTACGCCACCAAACTGATCCCGCTGATCGCAGAGAGTGGTTTAAGTGTTGTCCCTAACCCTCTGATCAACATCACTTTACAAGGCAGGTCCGATACCTATCCGCGCAGACGCGGCCTGACCCGTGTGCCCGAATTACGGGCGGCCGGCGTCAACGTTGCCTTTGGTCAGGACTGCACGATGGACCCGTGGTATTCGCTGGGGTCTGCCGACATGCTGGAAGTCGCACACATGGGCGTGCACGCGGTGCCGATGACATCCCGCGAGGCGATGGCGTGGACATTTACCTCTGTCACAGAAAACGGCGCCCGCGCGATGGGCCTGCCTGATCCGACGCTGCGGGTCGGCGGCCCCGCAAATCTGGTGATCCTGCAAGCCCGCGACCCTATTGAGGCTGTACGCCTCAAGGCCACCCGATTGGCCGTGATCAAACACGGCAAAGTTTTGTCGCGCACAGCCCCGCGCGAGGCCGCTTTGTCGCTTGTGGGGCGCCCTACTACGCTTGATCCGGCTGATTATGCGCCGGTCAGTTCGCCCACTTCAAACTGAACCCCTCCCTCTCACCTCAAAAAAGGAACATGTTATGAAACTCACGACAAACCGCCGTCAATTGCTGGTTGGCGCTGCCGCCACCCTTGCCCTGCCCGCCTATATCCGCCGTGCGAACGCGCAATCGCTGACCCGCGTTGCCGGCGTTCACATGTCCCCGGTTGAGAACGCCTGGAACAGCCGCATTCATCTGGCCTTTCAGGAGGCCGCTGCAGCAGGCAAAATCGAATATGAATTCTCCGAAGGTGTGGCCCCCACAGATTACCCCCGCGCGATGCGTGAATACGCCGAAGCGGGCGCGCAGCTGATCTGGGGCGAATCCTATGCGACAGAGCGCGAAGCCCGCGAAGTTGCTGCTGATTACAGCGATACGGCGTTTTTGATGGGGTCTTCTGGCGGTCCGGAAGGCGATAATTTCGGCGTCTTCGGCACCCGCAACCACGAGGCAGCGTATCTTGCCGGTATGCTGGCGGGCAAAATGTCCACGTCCAACGTGTTCGGCTCTGTCGGCGGCTATCCCATCCCTGAGGTGAACCTGTTGATCAACGCGTTCCGCGCCGGTGTCAGCGAAGTAAACGCGGAAGCGACATTCCTGAACGGGTTTTTGGGCGCATGGTTCGATCCGGCACGCGCCAAAGAGGCCGCAATCGCGCAGATTGATGCCGGTGCGGATATCCTGTTCGGTGAGCGGATCGGCACGGCGGACGCGGCCCAGGAACGCGGTATCAAGGCCATCGGATCACTGATCGACTATACACCGCGCTACCCCGGCACCGTTTTTGCCAACGCGTTGTGGAATTTTGGCCCGACGATTGATGCGATTGTCGCGGATGTGCAGGCGGGCAATGCGGTTGGCCGCGACTACACGGAATATTCGTTTATGTCCTATGGCGGCAATGAGCTGATATATGTGGCCGACGAAGTGCCCGCAGACGCGATCCCCGCGATGGAGGCAAAACAGGCGCAGATCCAGTCCGGCGCATGGAATGTCCCGATCAACAATGATGAGCCCGCGTAAGCGCCTGATCAGATGAAGGATGCCACGGCCCTTGCCGCCGCCATTGCCCAAGGGCGCACAACCGCCCGCAAAGTGATGGAGGCCAGCCTGTCTGCATGCGATGCACAGGCTGACTTGGGGGCCGTGGTATATTTTGATCGCGATTTGGCGTTAGCGCGTGCAGATGCGGCCGACGCCAAACCGGTGCGAGGTCCGTTCCACGGCGTGCCTTTCCTTGCCAAAGACCTTGGTGCGACGGCCAAGGGCCTGCCTGCAACCGCGGGTTCTGCGGCGTTACGCGCAAAACTGGGCAAATCTGCATCCGACAATGATCTCTTTGCCGCGTTTGCAGCGGCGGGTTTGCTGGCTTTTGGCGTGACTGCGACGCCACCCTTTGGCCTAGCGCTGCACAGCGCGCCCGAAGGTTTACCAGAGGCGCGAAATCCGTGGACTTCCGCGCTGACCCCCGGTGGATCATCAGGGGGTGCCGCCGCGGCAGTGGCCGCCGGGATCGTCGCAATTGCCCATGCCACCGATGCGGCTGGATCCATCCGCGTGCCTGCGGCCTGTTGCGGTCTTGTCGGTTTGAAACCCTCGCGCGGGGCAACGCCGGGTGGGCCTGACTTTGGCAATCACCTGATGGGACTTGCGTCCGAACTGGTGCTGGCCCGGTCCATCCGCGATGTGCGCACGGCTTTTGATGCGGTCCATTTGCTGATCGCCGCGCCGCCATTCAACGCCCCCTTCCGCATCGCGCTGGCGCTGCCGGAACGTTGCGATGCTGCCCAGCTAAGTGCGGCACGCGCTGCAGCCGGTGCGTTACAGGACGCAGGCTGCGTGGTGAACGAGGTGCCTGCACCGGATGATTTGGGGCGTGAAGCACATGAGATCGCGCGCGTCATTCTATCGGTTTCGTTGGGCGAATGGATGGACGCGATAGGGGTGCCTGACAACGCGCTGCCGCCCTTGGCGGCTGCCGTTGCCCGGCAAGGGCGCGCAACGCCTGCGACACGTCTCTTTGCCGTCAGCAGGCAGATGGCCAGCCTGTCAGATCGTGCCGAGCGGCTGTTTGCGACAGCAGACGCGGTGCTGATGCCGGTCTTGTCCACGGCCCCGCCCAAGATCGGTGCCGACGATATGAACCGGTCCGATGTCGATGCGCATTTTGCCAAGATGGAAAGTTTCGCACCAAACGCAGCGCTCGCCAATGTCGCGGGTCTGCCTGCATTGGCCTTACCGTTTGGCATGGCAGACAATTTACCGCTTGGCGTGCAATTGATGGGCGCACCGGGAGCAGATAAAACATTGCTTCACCTCGGCGCGATGATCGAGGCCCGCGCGCCCGCGTTAACATTCCCTGGTCCAATTGCAGGTTTGCCGATATGACCCTTGCCCTCGAACTCAACGGGATCACCAAACGCTTTGGC